>JAVBNW010000080.1:0-8502 GCA_031551255.1 Eubacteriales bacterium
ATGCGGCTTTCCGGGCTGCGACGGCCTGGCTGCCGCCATCGCCGCGGGCGAAGCCGCAGCCAATGCGTGCCCCGTGGGAGGCGCGGCTTGCGCTGAGGCGATTGCCGGCATCATGGGCGTAGACGCCGGCGCCTCCGCCGCGATGGTGGCCACGGTCATCTGTCAAGGAAAAACGGGCGTATGCCACACGAAATATCAGTATAAAGGCATTGAGGATTGCCGCGGCGCGGCACTCGCGTCCGGCGGGGCAAAATCTTGTCGCTACGCGTGCCTGGGCCTTGGTTCCTGCGCATTGAACTGCCCGTTTGGGGCGATTGCCATGGTGGATGGCATCGCGCACATCGACAAGGAAAAGTGCACTGGCTGCAAAACCTGTATAGCCGTATGCCCGAAAAACGTATTGCGCATGGAGCCGCGCGATAGGATCGTCGCCGTCAAATGTCGCGCGACGGAAAAGGGCAAGGCCGTACGAGAAGCGTGCATGTCCGGCTGCATCGCATGCGGCCGCTGCGCCAAGGTGTGCGATTACGGGGCGATCGTAATGAACAACAATCTGCCCACCATCGATTATGAGAAGTGCACGCAGTGCCAGGCATGCGCCAGGGCCTGCCCTACCGGGGCGATTTGGGGCGAGGGCGTGGAAAAGGCAAAAAAGACGGCAGGGTAAGACACCGGCGAGTACAGGCGATCCTAAAGAGGCAATAGCGATGTCTCATATGGGGCTTCGCTCCACGCCCTCGCCAGGGGATTTCATCCCCTGGCTCCCAACTGAAAATGCCTGCACGCGGGCATTTCCCCAGAGCGTGTCCCTAAAGGTATCGCGATGCAGATTGCGGTAGGATCTTTGGGACACGCTCTAGTCGTTTTGCTCAGCTTTTCAAAAAGCTGGTTGCCGGAGGCCCTCGCCGCAACTTTTATCAATGCGATGGAAACGATGCAATCATCTCTATCGCTCTTTTTTACTTTTCGCCGCTCGTACCTCCGTGCAGCGCGTTGCGGTACTGCATCGGGGTGACGCCTTCCGCCCTACGAAACAGGTTGTTAAAGTAATTCGTATCGCTGTAGCCGCAGTTTGCCGCCACTTCGTAGATCTTCATATGGCTGCCCGCCAGCAGCTGCCGCGCCCTCTCCAGCCTGCCCTCCGTCAGATATTCGCTAAAAGACTGGCCCATCTCTTTTTTGAACAGATAAGAAAGATAACTGTAGGAATAGTGCATATGCTCGGCAATCGCCTGCAGAGACACGTCCTCCTCCAGCCTGCTGTCCACGATCTGGCAAATCTGGCGGATCAGCAGCGGAATATCGTCGGCGGGCTGCGCATCCTTTTCCCCATTTGCCTTGGCAATCTTTTCCCTGAGCCTGAGCATGCATTGCGCAAACTCCTGCCGATCTACAGGCTTGAGCAAATAATCGGTAACGCCGTTTTGAATGGCGGCGCGCATATATTCGTAATCGTCATAGCCGCTCATGATGATCGTGTTAAGCGTGGGAAATTTGACTCTGATCAGGCGGATGAGCTCCAGTCCGTCCATGACGGGCATGCGGATATCCGTAATCACCGCATCGAAGCTTTGTTTGTCGATCAATTCCAGCGCCTGCGCGCCATTTTCCACCTGGCCCGCCAACACAAAGCCTTCAAAAACGTCCTCCAAGATAGAGCAGAGGCCGCGGCGAATGGGCTCTTCGTCGTCCACAAGCAGTATTCTAATGCTTTTCATCTTCATACCTTCCATAGATGGGCAACCGCGTTTCCTCACCCCGCGGCAGAAGCAACGTAAAGCGCGTACCTTTGTCACTGGAGCTCTCCACGCGCATCTGATACGCCTCGCCATAGATCAAAAACAGGCGACGATTTACGTTTTCCAGTGCATGGCCTCCCTCAGCCTCTCCTCCCTCGCGCGCATCGATGGTGCGGCGCAAATTGGCGAGCGCTTCCTTGGAAAGGCCGGTGCCGTCATCCTCTACCTCGATGAGGATGTGATCGCCAGCGTCCTCCACCCTAACCGCGATGAACCCGCGCTCCGCCTTGAGCCCGTGAATGAAGGCGTTTTCAGCCAGCGGCTGCAGAATGAGCCGCGGTACCTCGATTTCGCCCAGCTCCGGGTCGTACTCGATCTCCCAATTCAGGCGCTCGCCGTTACGAATTTTTAGGATATGAAAATATGCCTCTAAAAACGATAGCTCCTCTTTTAATGCACACATCGCGCGATCGTTGCTGACGGTATAGCGCAGCATGCGCCCTAAGCTTGAAACGGTATCGCTGATCTGATACTCGTGCCTCTCCAGCGCCAGCATGTTGATCAGCTCGAGCGTATTGTACAGAAAGTGCGGATCGATCTGCCGCTGCAGCGCTTTATACTCCGCCTCGCGCTTGAGCAGCGTCGTCTGAAGGTTTTCCACGATCAGCGTGCGGATGCGCTCCACCATGCTGTTGAAACCCTCCATTAGCCTGCCGATTTCATCCTGTCTTGCCCGCACAAACGGAATTTTCGCAGTAAAGTCTCCATCCTGCACCTTGAGCATATGCCCCGCCAAATCGTGCAACGGCCGCGTCATGCCATATGAATAGCCCACGATCGCTAAAATGGCCAAGGTGGCCACTATAAGGGCTACCGCCAGCGTAAAACGTAAAAGCTCGCCGGCGCTGGCCAGCATGGTCGATTCCGATGCCAATTGGTACACGAACACCATCGTGCCGGGCGACGCGTTGATATACAGGCTGTATTCCACATCGTTAAGCTTCACCTTGCGCGCGGGCTGGAAGGGCAGCGTGCTCATCTGCTGCCTGGTGGGGTACAGCACATCGCCGTGGCGGTTGGCAACGTAGAGGAGATTGTCGTACTTATTTGTCGTATCGGAAATCATGTTTCTGAGCATTCGCTGGCTGATATCGATGCGTATGTAGCCCAGCACGCGGCGCTCCGGCCCTTCGCGCAATTCGCGAATGACACTGGTTACCACGCGGGGCGCGTTGTTGCGCTCGATGCTGTGCGGCGGCAAATAGTAAAAGCCGTGGGGCGTCATATAGCGGGTATATTGAAGGATCTCTACGGGAAGAACGCTATTCTCCATCTGCCCGTCCACGTTGGAAAGTTCGTAGCCGTCGGCGGTAATCAGCGACACGCTGTCGAACTCGCGCCGGCTGAAGCCCACCGACACCAGAAAAAACTGCATCGTGGATATGCTCTCCTGGGGCATATCTTGAAGCTCGCCCGCATCCGCCGCATCGGCCCGGGCGCGCAGCGCCTTCATCAGCGTCGAATCGTAGTACGGGCGTAGCGTCAGCTCGTTGATCTGCGCAAAGTACACATCCAGATTGCTGGCGATCTGCTCGCCGTATTGCATGATGTACTGCTCGGCCGACACGCGCATGGAGTCGACATAGGCGTTGTACACGGCAAAGCACACCACGCAGTAAGGTACGATGACGATCGCCAGGCAAAAAAAGATCAGTTGCTGGCGGATCGTATTGAGCCATCTGGGACGCGTAAATTTTTCAAGTTTACTCATCAAAATCACATCCAGGCTATAGTCGCCCAACCCTAAAGGCAAAACAGCGAGCGAAAAATTTTTTCGCAAAGCAAGGTAACGGAAGGAAGCGCCCCTTCGGGATACGCCTTCGGCGTAACATGCCGGCGCCTACACATACCTAAGCTCGACACCGCCATGCGGTAAAAGATCCACTTGCATGTTAGGCTTTAGGGCTGGACGACTATAAGCGTCGTTATAAAGGAGAGGCCGCCGCGCTCCGCGTGGCGGCCCCATCGATAAGCCAACGAAACTCTTTTGCCTCGTCACACGTAGGTATTCTCCGGCACGACGGGCAACAGCGCGCCGCCATCCATGGCGATGCACGTGCCGGTGATGTAGCCGGCGCCCTCGCCCGAGAGGAACACGCAGGCCTTGCCCACCTCCCAGGGTTCGCAAAAGCGCCCGAGCGGAAGCCTACCATAAAAGTCCTTGAGGCGTTCTTCCCGCTCGGGGGTAATCTCGCGCACATGCGTATAGCCCGGGGCCACAGAAATGACCCGGATGCCATGGGGCGCTAGCTCCAGCGCGGCGTTCTGAGTAAACTTGTTCAGCGCCGCCTTCGTCGGGCCGTATACGTTGGCCCTTGGCCAGCAACCCACCTGGTGGTTGGACGTGATGTTGATGATCACGCCTTTGATCCCCTTTTCCACCATGTTGCGCGCGGCCTTCTGCGCGCAGAAAAACGAACCGCGCCAATCGGTGTTGGTGAGGATCTCAAACTGCTCGGGCGTGGTTTCTAGGAACGGCGAAAAGCGCGTGATGCCCGCGTTGTTGATCATCACGTCGATATGGTCGTACACGGCGAAGAACTCTTCGAACATTCTGTCGATATCCGAAAGAGAGCTGATGTCTCCCTGGATGACGGCCGCCTTGGCCCCCTGGGCCTCGACCTTCTCCTTTACCTGAAACGCTTCGTCTTTCGAGTTTACGTAGTTTAGCGCCAAATCGTAGCCTGCCTTGGCAAACTCCAGCGCGATGCCCGCACCGATGCCGCGGCTGGAGCCGGTTACGAAGGCTATAGGTCTTGTGTTGGCCATGCGGCTTCATCCCTCTCGTATTTGGTATTAGACCTCACGCGAAATTCCAAGACGGCGGCGCAGGAGCGGAAAAAACGGCTCGATACCTTGTCGGCGCTTCCTTGCCTTAAGCCGTTTCTACTTCCCCTGCCACCGCCTTTAGTTTCGCATGAAGTTTATGATACCAAGCTTTCTACCACTCGGTAAAGGAGCCGTCGTCGTTATAGAGCCTTGGGGAATCCCAATCGCCGGGATACGCCATCTCCTTGATGTAATCCTCGTCCACCTCGATGCCCAGGCCGGGCTTCGTGGGCAGATCCAGGTGCCCGTCTTTGATTTTGAACGGCTCTTTAATATAGCCCTCGCCCAGAGATACCTGCTCCTGGCACAGGAAGTTGGGGATCGACCCCGCCACCTGCAGGCCCGCCGCCAACGAAATCGGCCCCAGCGGGTTGTGAGGGGCGATCTGCGCATAGTACACCTCGGCCATCGCAGCGATCTTGCGCACCTCGGTGATGCCGCCCGCATGGCAAAGATCGGGCTGCAAAACCGCCGCCGCCTGCTTTTCCAGGATCTCGCGAAAACCCCAGCGCGTAAAGATTCTCTCGCCGGTGGCGATGGGGATGCAGGTGGAGCGCGCGACCGTCACCAGCGCGTCTACGTTTTCGCACTGTACCGGCTCTTCTACAAACATAAGCTTGAATTGCTCGAGCTCCCTGATGAGCCTGATGGACATCGCGGGCGTGAACCTGCCGTGGAAGTCCAGCGCAAGATCCACATGCTTGGGCAGCGCATCTCTGATGCGCCCGACCTTTTCAACGGCTTTGTCGATGAACTCCACCGTATCCAGCGGCCTCACCGGCCCGTCGGCCGGGCCTGTCTTAAACACGGTAAAGCCCTCTTCCACCGATTTTTTCGCGTTTTCGATGATTTCGTCCAAATCTTTGCCGCGCATGTGCGCATAGGTGCGTACCCGCTTACGGTTAGGGCCGCCCAGCAGCTGATACACCGGCGCACCATGCCACTTGCCCTTGATATCCCACAGCGCCTGGTCGATGCCCGAGAGGGCCGAAACCAGAACGGGGCCTCCGCGATAGAACGTACCGCGATAAATCTCCGTCCACAACCGCTCGACTTCCAACGGGTTTTGGCCGATCAGCACGGGCTCGAGCTCCTTGACCGCCATGGCGACCGTACGCGCGCGGCCTTCCACGATCGGCTCGCCCCAGCCGCAAATCCCCTCGTCCGTACTCACCTTCAGAAAGTGCCACCGGGGTTTGACAAAAAACGATTCGAGCTTGGTGATCTTCACGCTTGTTCCTCCTCTGCATCTTGTGTATCGGGTAGATATTGCCTAAGCATGCTCTCGTATGCGCAGGCCGCCAAAAGGGCCGCAGCCGCGGGGTATAGGATGAACAGCCCCACCCCCGTGAGCGCGCAAATCATCAGCGCCAAAAGCTGGGCAAAGAAGAACATCAGCGTCCAGCCCAGGTTGTTCAGCGCCATCAGAAAACCGCGCGCGGCCATCATGCCGACCTTTGCGCCGGGCTCCGCGTTCAGAGCCGGATAACGATACATGCCCGACATCAAGTATAACAGGTCTACGATAAACAGCAATGCATAGATGAGGCGTATCGGCAAAGGCAAGCCCTCTTCCAACACGCTCAGCGCGCATCCTCCAGCCATGAAAAGCGCAAGGCCATCCGTAAGCCCCATCAGCCACCCTCTCGCGCCGCATTGGCGAAACGCGAGGGCCGTCGCCTGGCGCCAACTCACCTTAATCCCGCGTTCGCGCAAGCGCATGTAGTGCGTAAGCGCGATGAGCGCCGGGCCGAAGGTAACAAGCGGCAAGCAGGTAAGCATAAACCAGCCGCTGCCCGCCAGAAGAGCATGGGGTTCCTTCCATAAAAAGGGAACCCAGCGACGCATCGCCGCGATGTAGTATTCCGAGCGCCCAACCGCTTGCCGCCGCATAATCATCCCTTCAGCCCCGTCATGGTAATGCCCTGCACGATATACTTCTGCGCGAAGATGTAAACCAACAATACCGGTATCGTGGAAAACGTAAGCAGCACCATCGTCTGGTTCCAGGTAGCGCTGCCCTTCTGCGCCGCATAGATGCGGATCATGATTGTCCACTTGCTCGAATCGGGCAGCAAAATGAGCGGGAACAAAAACTGGTTGTACACCGCCATGAAGGTGTTGAGGATGATCACCGCGAGCACCGGCTTGGACAGCGGCAGCACGATGCTCACCAGCACCTGTAGGCTGCCCGCCCCGTCGATGCGCGCCGATTCTAAAAGGTCGGTGGGCAGTCCGTCGAAAAAGCCCTTGAGCAGAAAGATCGCCCACCCCCATGCGCTGAAGGCGAGCAACAGCGACCAGAAGTTGTTAATCAAGCTCACGCCCGTGCCCAGAAAATTCTGAAACATCAAATATGTGGGGATCGCTATGGCCTGCTCGTTGATCATCATCGTGCCCACGAAAAATAAAAGCACATATTTTGATCCTTTGGGCCGCAACTTCGCCAGCGCATACGCGGCCAAAATGGAGATGGTGCACTGGATGAGGATCGTCCCTATGCACAAAATCATCGTGTTGACAATGTTTTGCCCGAGATTGAATTTTTCAAATACCGTAGGCACGTTGTTCCAAATCGGATTTTCCGGGAGCAGCGTAGGGATGGCGCGCGTAATCTCCCGGTTGGATTTGAACATGCCCGAGGTCATCCAAAGATAGGGGAAAATTTGCAATGGTATGCCGATGGCCAGGATGACCATGATAATCGCGTACGTAACCTTGCCCCGCGGGGATTTTCTCTCGATAGGCTGCAGAGCCGGCATTATGCACCCACCCCTCTTTGCCTTTGTTTGCGCAACGCCTTGGTGGCCTTGCGCGCCTTGGCGGCGTCTTTATCCCGATCCAAAGACATCTGCACGATCGTGAGAACGAAGATGATCAGGAACGCAATCGTAGAGAGAGTAAGCGCATAACCGTAATCGTAGAACGTGTAAGCATGCTTATACGAATATAGAATGATGGTTTCGGTAGCCCCCGCCGGGCCGCCGCCCGTCATAACCTGCACGCTGTCGAACATGTTAAACGTGCCGATCACCGCGAGCACGAGCATCGTGGAGATGATGGGCAAAATTTGCGGCAGGGAAATGCTCCAAATGCGCCGCAAGAAACCCGCGCCGTCAAGAAGCGCCGATTCGTGCTGCTCTTCGGGAATATCCTGCAGCGCGGCTAAGTAGATGAGCATATTCATTCCCCCACCCATCACCATGCCGGGAAACTGCATGCACCACTTGACGAGCTTGGGATCGTTCAGCCACATCTGCCGCGGCAAGTTAAAAAGGCTTAGCAAGTAATTAGCCAGGCCATAATCGGGCGACCAAATGTACTTCCACAAAACCATCATCGCGATGCCCGGGGCGATGGCGGGGATGTAGTACATCGTGCGCATGAACGTCTTGCCCTTGCGCACCTCGTTAATCAGCGTCGCCAGCACGATCGGCACCCAGAACGTCATGACCAGGCTGATGATCAGAAACTGGAAGTTGTTCTTAACGGCATTGAAAAAGTGGTTGTCGCCAAACGCGCGAATATAGTTGTCAAGGCCTACAAAATCACCGGGAAGGTTGACGATATCCACCTTAAAAAACGAAACGAAGATGCCAAGGATAATCGGATAGTACTTAAACAGAGAAAAACTGATGAGGGCCGGCACGAGAAACATCCAGCCAATAAAATTCGAGTTGTCCTTTTTCGGCTTGAGTGCCCTGTTTGCAGGCAGCGTTGCCATACCCTTCCCCCTTCCTCATAATAGCGGGGAGTGGGGAGGCGGGGGCCGCCCCCACCCCCCGTGGTCAGCCCCGCCGGACGCGGGTGGTTGGACGGGGGTTTTGAGGACACGGGGGTCGTCGGTAAAAATGACTAAGCCCACACCGCAACC
>JAVBNW010000126.1:0-57856 GCA_031551255.1 Eubacteriales bacterium
TGTTGCGGCCGAGGGATTCCTGCTGCCCCTTGGTCACGGAGGTATTGAAGAGCTGAATGGTCTCCTGGCCGAGCGACTTGGAAAGGTCCTCAAGCGTCGTCTTTTCCGAACCGCCGAGAAACAGCTTGGCGTCACAGTTGCCCGCGATGGTCTCGGCGTGGTCCTTATAGATGCCCTTGAGTTGCGATTGGGTTTGTAGCACGATGCAAGCCGACATCTCGCGGGAGCGGATGGCGGCGATAAGCTGTTCAAAGTTCGGGATTTTCCCGATGTTGGCAAACTCGTCGGCCAGCACCCGCACATGCACCGGGAGCCGGCCGCCCTCGCACTCGCCAGCCTTGTCGCACAGCAAGTTGAACATTTGGCTGTACATCATCGCCACGATGAAGTTAAACGTCGGGTTCGTATCCGAGATGATGACGAACAGCGCCGTCTTTTCATCGCCATGGGTATCGAGCTTTAGCTCATCGTAGGACAACAAATCACGAACCGCCTGAATGTCGAAGGGCGCGAGCCTCGCCACACAACTTATCAGGATGGACATGGCCGTCTTGCCAGTGGCGTGCCAGCAACTCGAAACGGCGACGGGCTGGATACGAGAGTGCTGCATAGCCTCTTCACCGAGGGAAGCAAAGTGTATTTTGCACCAACAACGATAAGTCTGTATGTGCCCAGCTTACGGCCAACTCGTGCTCTTCGTTCTGCACACACTCGCAAAACTATTCCCCCGTGTCGACGTTAAACGGGAAGGTACCCTTTGTAGAAGATATTGCTTTCAAGTCGCGTGTGGTGGCCGAGAACGACATGGTCAAACGCAATTACCAAACGCTCGATAACCCCTTGCTTAAGCTTTTTTATCTGGAGGTAGAGGTAGAGGAAGCCAATTATTTCGTTCAACTTTCATTGAGGCGCTTATCTTTTATGACTTAAGATTTACCAGGTTCTTTTAGCGTTACCATTCGCGCATTTGTCGAGGTTATGAACCAATTCTGAATAAATTGCATGTCCATAAATTGTTGGTATAGCTCATTGACAGTCTCAGGGAGATGTAATTTTTGTTTCGCATATTTTATTCTTTCCTCTAAGTCATATATGCATTTTTCCGTCATAACAAAATTTTCAAATGATTGTGTGTGTTGTAACATACTGGAAAGATATCCGGTTGAATGATCTCCATTATTGAGCGGCTGCCCAAAAAAATCTATTGGTGCATGCCATTGCCAGTCGACAGATTTAAAACCCTCTAACATATATTGATGAATTTTCCGGGGCATCCAGGCACTTTCCGAAGATAAGAACCATAAAAGGCAATCTATTTCTGCATGAACTCGTGAAGCTATTTCCCCAGATATATAATTATTTACAATTTTTGTCGAGTCCAAATTCGCAAATTTTGGATGCCGCAAAGCATATCTGTATCCTGTATGCCATATTACATCCACGCCCTCCCAATCTTTCAGATACTCTGAATCTGCTTTTTCAAAATCATTTTCAAACGGTCCCCCAAATCCAGGAATCGTTAGCTGTGGTGCATATACTGCCAAAAGATCCGGTTCATTATGGCACACCTCCTCCAGTCCGGGAGAGTTTTTGATAAAATCAAGGATCTCTTCCGGTCGCGATATTTGCGAAATATTTCTTTCTTTCCTTTTTAGTTGCCATGCCCATTGCATAGCTGCCCAAGCAATTTTTTGTTGTTTCAAAGATGGTTTCGCTATAGAAAACTCGCCACTCGTAATACTCATAACACCCAAAGTACCTGGGAGAGGAAAGCCCCAATATCTACTTCTATGATCCACCTCCGAAAAAGCTACAACATCAAGCCACCAGTCATCAGTGACTACCGGAGGATCAACACCATAATCTATTAAAATATCACGTGCAGCAAGTAACGTCGATCCTTCAGGTTTAACAATTTTGATTATCTCCGCCACAACATGTTCTATTCCTTCATGACTCATAAGCGCTTGCCTATCTGCTAATGAGGGCGAATATTCCATAACCTCATCCCTGGAAATATCGTGCCATATAGGAATTATCATATTTGTTTTTGATCTGTTCAGCCGTTGAACTAAGCCGTCAAGTTCCCATTGCGTCCATTCTTTTTTAAAGAAGGCGTTACTCAAAACAACAATCCCATATCGCGATTTTGCAATGCCTATGTCAATTGATCTGCGGATGCTGTCACCAGGTTTCAATGAGAATGCATCATACCAAACCTCAACATGATTGTCACGCAGCATCTTTGCAAGTGGTCCAACAAAATCTTTTTTATCTTCATTTGCATGACTAATAAAAATATCATGTATCATTTTTTATTCCTTTATATTTTTATTTATTGCAACAACATTTAATTAAACGAAATCATTAGCCGGTAGGAAATTTTTTATTTTAAAAACGTTTTTGTATATCTGACCGGCAGAAATAAAAGGTGCTGCCCTTGCGCACTTAGATGTAATGTATAAAATCATAGACTGAGTTTAACCGTCAAAACTGACGGTTCAGGCTTTCTTTTACCGTAATATAGGACTTTCTCAATCGAAAATATATATCACCACTCGCGAATAGGGTACAAGTGAAAGGACTTTCTTTGCCATTACGCCGGATGATACGGCGAAGAATGAAAAATGTAGAACGCCACGCTGTCGTGCGCGCTGCACGGCGCAACCTCGAAACTCCGGAATGAAGCTTTTCTCGTCGCATGCCGCGTATACTCCACACGCGAAGCGGATCTTGCAATCGCTCCTACGAAACGCCCCGATTTCCGGATCGGCCTTGGGTACCGTAGCCCGGCGGGAGCCATCCGAACCCACCTGAAGCGGCTGCTTTCGGCCTGTTCCGCGTTGTCGTCGGTTGGCGCAGCCCGGCTATGCCCCTCCGTCGCCTTGAAACAGTCTCAAACTGGGCCGCTTCAGTTCGGAGAGTTTCAGTGGCAGCGGCGTATCAGTTGCGCGGCATCGCCGCGTGGACATAGTGGCCTTAGGCAAGCGGCATTAGCAATGCATGGATGCACTGCCGCGCCGCTGAAACCGGGTTCGGATAGCTCCCGACAGGCTACGGCAGCGAAATTCGAACCTATGTGCAACCCTGTCAGCCTTCATCTCCTCGCTCAGCTGCTCCTTCCGTGGCTGCTCCGCCCGTAGAATCGCCGCTTTTGATGTCGAGGACGATTTGCGCAACTTGCCGCCCAGAACAAACACACCTCACTGCATACCAGCATTCCTCGGCAGAGTCAGGAAATCGAAGTCTCCATAAATGCAAAAAACTAAGCGCGTTGAGCGAGCGCGGCCACGATGTAGCGATTGGCCTGCGGGGTTTCAAGCTCCTTGGCATTTCGCCGGACTTCTCTTGATGTTTTAGCCGCATAAAGCTGCAATATAATAGTAAGGAAGCGTCGGCGTCTTATCGACACCGACACTTCCTTCGGTTTCTTAAGCTGAATTTACTTCATGCGCGCCGCATACGCTTCCGCCTGCTTCTGGCACTCGGCGTAGTACTCGTCAAGGCCCGCATCCTTGAGCTTCTGGATGTACTCCTTGATGGTGGCCTCGGGGTTGTCGAACGCGCCCAAGGTCAAAGGACGATAGTACTGCACGGACAGGTTTTCCATGACGGCTTCGATGTTCTTCACGTTCGTCGCGTCGATCGCGAAGCCCAGCAGATAGTAGTTATCCGTGTGGCTGTCGTACATATCCTTCTCGATGATGTTGTAGCTCTCGGCGCGGTTGGCCGCGATGCGCTGGAACTCGGTCTGCCAACCCCACTGGCAACTGCCGTTGGCGGGGAAGTTCTTCGCGGCAGGCAGCGCATTGTACTTGTCGTCGCCGACAGCTTCCCAGTGCGTGCCCTCGATGCCGTAGTTGGTCAGATCCCACAACTCCTTCTCGCAGCGCAGGAGTTCCTGCACCATCAGGCAGCGCTCCCAGTTCTGGGAGGTGGGGCTGATCGCGACGCCATCGCGGTACGCGGTGGGGTAAGCGGCAGCGCCCGGCGCGGGATCGACGATCTCGGGCTTCCACTCGGGATGCTCATCCATGACGGTGTTGTAGGCGTTGAGGATGTTCACGTTCCACGCGAAGACGGCGGACTTCCCGGCGATAAACGCCTCGCCGCTGCTTGAGGAGTTCTTCTTGGAGGCCGCGTCGCTGGGGATGACGCCCTTATCGCGGAAGTCCTTCATCAGGTTCGCGAATTCGAGGAAGCGCTCATCTTCGAGCATCAGCGACAACGTCTGGCTGGGATCGGTAATGTCGCACTGCACGTAGGCAGGCGTGAAAGTAGCCAGGTTGTTGGGCTGGTGGTAGAGGACGGACTGAATCATGCTGCCCGACTCTTCGCACTGATAAGGCACGATGCCTTTTTCCTTCTCGGCGATGGTGTAGAGGTATTCCTTGAAGGTGTCCAGGCTGTTGACCTCGGGCAGGTCGTACTTCTCGCGCAAGTCGCCTCTGATCAGCACGACGGTCTTGCTATCGTACGCGCGGCCGCTCTTGGGGAAGGTATAGACCTTGCCGTTGACGGCGACCTGCTTCCAGGCGATATCGGGAACCTGCTCGTAGGCGCCCGGCGCGTAGGTCTTAAACATATCCTCGGTGAGCTCCATAAAGGCGTTTTTCGTAGCCAGCACCTGGTAGACCGGAGTGGTCCAAAAAGCGGTGTAGCACTGGTCGAAGCTCTCGCCCGCGGCGAAGAGCAGCTGATACTTGGTGGTGGCGTCGCTCCACGGAATGTAGTTGATATCCAACGTGGTGTTGATCTTCTCTTTGAGGGTCTCATTGAGCTTGCCGTACACCATGTCGTTATCCACAGGGGTGTCACCCAGCAGCCAGGTCATCAACGCGACTTCCTTGGTAAGGTCGATGCCGCCGGGGGTGTCGCTCTGGGCGGCGGCGGTCGTTGCCGCCGCAGGGACGTCGGATTTCGCCGCGGCCTGCGAGGTCGCAACGGCGGCCGGGGACGATGCGCCGGGCGTGCCGCAGGCCGTCAGCGCGAGCAGCAATACCAGAGCGATCGCAGTTAATTTGAATGGTCGACTCATGATCTTTCCTCCTTATGTTTGCCATATACGCCTATATTTTCGGCGAACGCCGCCGATTGGGAACGTGACGCGCCCCGCGCTCAGCCCTTCACCGCGCCGATGGTCAGGCCCTTGACGAAGTAGCGCTGCACGAAGGGATAGAGCAGCAGAATCGGCCCCGTCGCAACGACGGCCATCGCGTTCTTCAGCGTTTCCGTGGGCAGTGCGCCCACGTTGACGTTTGCGCCCTTGGAGATGGCCATCTTCATGCCCTCGACCGAGCTGAGCATCCTATACAGCGAGTATTGCAGGCTGTAAAGTTCCTGTTTGGAGATGAACATCATCGAAAGATACCAGTCGTTCCAATAGTTCAGGGCCACGAACAGGCAAATCGTCACCAGCGCCGGCACGGCAAGCGGCAACGTTAGCTGGAAGTAGATCCGAAAATCTCCCGCGCCGTCGATGCGCGCGGACTCGGCGATGGCATCGGGGATGCTGCTCATGAACGAACGCAGGATGATTAAGTAAAATACGTTGAGCATGTGCGGCAAAATGAGCGCCAGGATGTTGTTTTTCATCTTCAGCACGGATACCATCAGAATATACCACGGCACTACGCCGCCGCTGAAGAGCGTGGTGAAGAAGAAGTAAAACGAAAACTTGTTGCGCCACGCGAATCTACGGCAGGAGAGCGCGTAGCCCGCCATGGACATGAACAAAAGCGAGAGGAACGTGCCCACCACGGTTACGAAAATCGTTACGCCGTAAGAGCGTATGATGGAATCCGGCGATTTGAACACGATGTCGTACGCCGCCATCGAAAACCCGCGCGGCAAAAGCCCGTAGCCGCTACGCATGATCTCCATCTCGTCGGAGAACGACGCGGAGATGAGCATGACGAAGGGAAACAGACACAAAAGCGCGGCGATGGTAATAAATCCGTAGCTGATGACGTTGAACAGCGCCCGATCCGCTGAAATCTTTCTCATACTGCCGTCCCCCCTTCCACTCTAAAACAGCGCATAATCTGCGTTGACCTTTTTAACGACCGCGTTCACGGTTAGAATCAGCGCAAAGCCCAGCACCGACTGATACATGCCCGAGGCCGCCGCCATGCCATAGTCGCTGTTGGTTAAAAGCGAGCGGATTACGTACGTATCGATCACGTCAGTGGTGGGAAAGAGCAGGCCGTTGTTGCCGGTGAGCTGGTAAAACATTTGAAAATCTCCGCGGAAGATCTGCCCAAAGCTCAGCAACATGAGCGTGATAATCGTAGGCACAAGGCTTGGGATGGTGATGTGGCGGATCAGCTGAAATACGTTCGCGCCGTCGATCATGCCCGCCTCGTATAATTCCGGGTTGATGCCGGTGATCGCCGCCAAATAGATGACCGACCCGTACCCAAGCCACTTCCAGGCCTGCACGAATACGATCAGGAACGGCCATAGGTTGGGGGTGCCGTAGGCATCCGGCCGCGCGAAGCCCATGGCCTGCATCATGTTGGGGAGCATGCCTTGATCCCGGTTTAGAATGTCGTACATAAAGCCGCCTACCAGCACCCACGATATAAAGTAAGGCAAAAACATGAGCGACTGCGTAAATTTTTTATAGCGTATGCGCCGCATCTCCGAAAGGCAGATGGCGGCAAAGAGCTGCAGAGCGTTGCCGATGAAGATAAAGGCCAGATTGTATAAAATCGTATTGCGCGTCACTTGAAAGGCCGCGCCGCCGATAAAGAAGAACTTGAAGTTCGTAATTCCGTTCCATGGGCTGCCGAATATGCCCGCTTGGAAGTCGTATTCTTTGAAGGCCAGGATAATCCCCGCCATGGGAATGTATGAAAAAACGAAAAAGAAGATCGCCGCAGGCGCGAGCATCACCAGCAGCGCCCGGTAATCCTTCAGCTGACGGAAGAACGAGGTTTTCATTTGCGCACAACCCATCCACCGTTTTGTAAATTTTTTGTCTATGTTTCGTGTACATAGTAGCATTATTTGATGTAGAAAGAACCGGATAATTTTCGGATGTATCCGGACAATTTTTGGGAAAGAGGCGCCGACAACCTGCAATGGGCCTCTTGCGAAGCGGAAATCAGTAGCAAGGCGAGTGAAAGCGGCGCCAGGCGAAGGGGCGACGACGACGCATCGCGCCGTTTCGCCGCTCCTATGTCGCGTTCTAAATTTTCGCAAGAGGTTAAATGTGCCCGTATAAAGGGAGCCGGCATAAATGCCGACTCCCAGCCTGATGACAAAGCCAAGAATGAAAAAGAAAAGTGCAGGGAACGGAAAAAAGCATTGCATTTTGCGGTTCTTCTTGGGGCGCGGGGCCTGCCTCAGTTCGCGAATACCGGCGCTAGCCTCCTAAGATCGGCTACCACCGGTCGCTCACTGCCCCTTCCCCCTCGCTGTTTTCGTGCACCGCACGCGCTCGGTGTCGGGCCCCCGCATAAAAGAGCCGGAGGGTGGCCGGAGCCGTGCGCGCCGAAGGCGCAAACCGGCACGACGCAAGGCCAGCCGGGGCCCCCGACAAACCGAAGGTTTGGTGGGGGTGGAGTAGCGACCCGCGGCAATCGACCTTAGGAGATTGCCGCGGGTATTCGCGAACTGCGAGAATGTACGGCCGCAGGCTCATACCGGCTAGCATGCAAGTCCGGCCGGAAATGACGCAAGACGTGGTGTTTCGTAGCGAAAGGCCTTTTCGGAGCGCCGCGTTGCGCGATGCCGGATTGCTTCATCTTTCGATGCTTTCAAGCAGTCCGGCGCGCACGAGCCACTTCAAGGACTTGGCATCGGTATAGGAGCCGGCATAAATGCCGACTCCTATACCGATGCCAAGGGCAAGAATGAAAGGCACGGCGCAAGAAATGGAAAATGCCGCTCGTATGAGCCTATTCCTCCCGCGCGGCGGAGGAATCCTCATCCGCCTCGATCGCGGGGATACGAATATCCACCTGCGTGCCGCGGCCGTGCTCGCTCTTGATGCTCAATCCATATTCAGGCCCGTATACCAACCGAAGTCGGTCGTGGATGTTGCGGATGCCGAAGCCGTTGTTATGCTGCGCCTCGAACTCGTCGGAAAAAATCGCATGCAGCCGCTCGGGCGCGATGCCGCAACCATCGTCCTGCACCGATAAAAGAATCGTATCTCCATCCAACCGCCCCATTATGCGGATGGCTCCGCGCTTTTGCTCGGTATTCATGATGCCGTGGATGATCGCGTTTTCGACGATGGGCTGGAGCGTCAGCTTGATGATGCCGTACCTGGCGCACGCCTCCTCAACATCCGCGATCAAATCGACGCGGTCGTTCAGGCGGATGTTCTGAATGCGCGCGTAAAAGCTTACGTGGGCCAGCTCGTCTTTGATGGACACGATATCCCGCCCCCGGTTCAGGCTCAGCTTGTAAAACGCCGAAAGGGATTGAACCAGCGTACGAATCTCCTCGCCCCGCTCTTCATAGGACATCCAGTTGATCATATCCAGCGTGTTGTATAGAAAATGCGGGTTGATCTGCGCTTGCAACGCGCGCAATTCCGCGTTTTTAATCTCCATGCCCGCCTTTTTTTGTTCATCAAGCAACTCTTTCATGCGGTCGATCATGAAGTTATAGTCCCGCGTAAGCTCGCTGATCTCGTCGCCGCCCTCCACCGGGAGCGTCGCGTTCGTCAGATCGCCGCCGTGCACGGTGCGGATGTGCCGCGCGAGCCTTGAGATGCGCACCGTACTATAGTGCGCTATCAGCGCCGCCGCGACATATGCCATTGCGCCAATACCCGCCAGCAGCAGCAGCATAACATTCCTTTGCGTATTGATGTGCGAAAAAATCTCCCGTGTGGGAATGACCGTGGTCATCGTCCAGTCTGTGCCCGGAATTGCGCGCGCCTTCACAAACGCGTCTTCCCGCTGAAGGTTCATCAATTCCCATCCTGCGCCGCCCAGGATGGTTTGTCGCGCCTGAGGTTGAATCATCAACTCGTCAAGCAGCGCGTCGTCCGTGGCGGCCACCACGATGCCTTCGGAATTTTGCAGATATGTAAGGCTGCCCTCCGATGCATTCGCATCGGAAAGGATTTGCCGGATGCGTTGCGTGGAAAAATCGATGCGCACATAGGCTAGCGTAACCTGGAAATCGTTCGAACGCCTCAGCCGCCTAACCAAAGACAGGTACCTATCATCTTGCCCGCCTCCCAGGTAGGCGGGCGGGCACATCAGGATCTTATTCGACGTTTCGTTAAGGCGAGAATACCAGCCCTCCTTCACCGCATCGCCAAAGCCAAGCACGTTTACCTCCTCGCGCGAGTACACCACCTCGTCCCTAACGTACATCCTCACCTGGATGCCGTCCTTCTCGTCGAAGAACGAATTGAGATACCGCCACAGGTTGTTCATATCCCCGTACTGGTCGGGCAGCGCATACGTCTCCAGATCTCGTTCGAGCATGTTGTTAACCGCGATATCCAGGGCGATCACGTCGGAAATCTGGATGAGTTTTCCAATCTTGTATGCGATAAAATCCGAAGTCTGGTCAAAGGAATGGCCGGCGGAGAACAGCACGCGCTGCTCCATCACATGGCGCATATTCGCAAAGGAAATCAGCGTAAAGACCCCCAATGGAACGATGATCAGCAGAAAAAAGGACAACATAAGCTTTTGTTTGAAGGTAATCCCGTCGGGCAGCCGCCTTTTCGGCTTATCCGCGCCGTTCATCGCAGCGCCGCCGTCTCGCGGTATTCCGAGGGCGCAACGCCTTCCAGCTTGCGGAATACCCGCGCAAAGTAATCTCCGTCCCTGTAACCGATTTCCCGCGCGATATCGGCGATTTTGATATCCGGATCCAGCAAAAATTCGCGGGAGCGCTCAATCCGGCAGCGGTTGATGTAGTGCCCGATCGTCTCGCCGGTCTCTTGCTTGAACAGCGCGCAGATATATGCAGGGGATAGGAAGATGTGGCGACCGATATCCGCAGTAGAGAGCGAAGGCTCTCGATAGTGCGCGTGGATATAGGCGAGAATCTCCCTCACCGTCGCGCCGTGGCGGTATTTTTCCGCGGCAAGGCGAAGATATTCCACGGTGAGGTCGTTGAGCAACGCCTCCAGATCGCCCAGAGAGGAAAGGCGGGAAATCGCTTCCCACAGGCGATCTTCGCCGTTTAAGCGCTCGTCCAAAGGCGGCAGATCTTCCGCTCTAGCGGCCTGCAAAATGCACATGGCCAGCCGAAAGTAAAATACGCGGATGCGGCCTGCGTAGGTATCCGGATGCTGCGCAATGGCTTCCGCCAACCTAAGCCGCATTCGGCGCAACCCATTCTCATCGCGTTGGCGAAGCATCAGTGCAAATTCCTCCACAAAGCGAGGGTCGAAGTCGTATTCCTGTCCCCCGCCGGGGGCGGCGTAAACTCCAATCCTCTGGCCGGTGACGAACTGCCGTTGCCGGGCCGCCAGCGCCGTGCCGTAGGAGCGCGGGATCCCCTCCACCCCGGGCGCCGGCTCGCCCACCGCGATGGACGCGCAGTCGGGCAGCACATCCAACACGGCGGCGCACAGCCTGTCGCACTCCTGTGGCCGCTCTGCCTCCGCAGAACCGACGCACAGATGCACAACAACCGTGCACTCGTCGGACATTGCCGCAAAGCCGCCATACCCGTGCTGGACAAGCAGCGCCTCCAGCCGGGGCCGCCATCTTGCATCAAACGCATCGGCGCTCGCCGCCGCGTCCTCGCGCATTGTAAGCAAAGCCACGGTAAAGATAGGAGCGTCCGGCAACTCGACTGGCAGAAGCTGGAGCATCTGCGCAACCCTGTCCGGATCGGAATCCTCGCTAACCAACAGCGCCGATAGCTCGCTGCGCAAAAGCGGCAGGCTCAGGCGCAGCGCCTGATGCGCCTGCCGAGAACTGCGCAAGCGGGTCTGCTCCCGCGTGCGCAGCTCGACCGCATCCGTAAGCGCGGCGCAAAGCTCGTTAAGGTCGATGGGCTTCTCGATCACGCGCACGGCGCTGAGCTTGATGGCCTCCTTGCAGTATGCGATATCGACGTACGCGCTCATGAAGATGATCTTGCACTCCGGACAGATTTCCCGAAGGCGCTTGGCAAAGCCGATGCCGTCCAGCCTGGGCATGCGGATGTCCGACAGCACGATATCCGGATGAAAACGCGCGGCGAGCTCTACGGCGCGCAAGCCGTCGTCGGTCTTCTCCAGGCTGTGAATGCCCAGCGCATCCCACTTTACCATCTTCACGATGCCCTCCAGGGTGATATAGTCGTCCTCGACGATCATAAGCCGCATGTTTTCATCTCCTTTTTACGAATAGTTTACGGCAGTACAACAAAATCGTCAATCGTCATTCTTCGGATTCCCGCGCGTATGCGCCGCCATTGCACATATGTGTATAATAAGAATATAAAATAAAGTTTGCATTTTCCTTGTAAAAGGCTATACTTATATCCAAAGGATGCGCCATGAATGCGCACATTTGCCGCAAAAATGCTTTTGGGATTGCAAGTTTGCCGATGGGGATTGAGATAGGATGGAAGGTCTCACCGGGCTGATCTTTGGCATTCAACATTTTTCCATTCACGATGGAAACGGCGTCCGCACCAACGTCTTTTTTAAGGGTTGCCCGCTGAACTGTCTATGGTGCCACAATCCGGAGGGGATTTCCCCGGATGCGCTGCTTACCTTCTCCGCCAACAAGTGCATCGGCTGCGGCGCGTGCTTTGCGCTATGCCCGCAGGTACACAGGATGGAAGGCGGCGTTCATGTGCTGGACCGCGCCGCCTGCACACGCCGCTTTGCGTGCGTCGAGGCGTGCCCCGGACAGGCGCTCGAGCGGGTGGGTAGGGAAATGACCGTGCCGGAATTGATGGAGGACCTGCTGCGCGACCTGAGGTATTATAAAGCCAGCGGCGGCGGCGTAACGCTGTCGGGCGGCGAGCCGATGATGCAGTTTCCCTTTGCACGGGCCGCGCTTGAGGCGTGCCGTGAGGCGGGCGTCAATACGGCGATGGAGACATGCGGCGTCGCGCCGACTGAACACTATGAGCATATTCTACCATTGGTGGATACGTTTCTTTTCGATATGAAGGAATCCGACCCCGTCCGGCACCTTGAGTACACCGGTGCGGACAACGCGTTGATTCTAGAAAACCTCGCGTTTTTAAGCGGGCGCGGCGCACGCATCATCCTGCGTTGCCCGATCATCCCCGGACTAAACGACCGCCGCGAGCATTTTGAATATTTGGCCGGGCTTGCGTGCCTGTATAGCGGAATTCAAGGCATAGAACTTATGCCGTACCATAAACTAGGCACGTCGAAGGCCGAACGCATGGGCCTTAAGCCGCAAACGCCCTTTAGCGAACCCCCGGCAGGCGCTACGGAGGGCTGGAATCGCATCATCGAAGCCGCGGGCGGCAAAATTATGACTTACTAAGTTTCTACTGTTTGATCTCGACCGACCACGAGGAGGGCTAACATGTCTACAACATTGACGAGAATCGACGAAATGCGCATCGCGCGCATGCGCAAGCATGTACAGGCGCTCAACGACGCCGGGCTGTACCGCACCCACGCGTATACGCTGGTGGGAGAAAATCTGCGCGGCACCATCGACCAGCCCATCCAGATCCGCCGAGCCAAGGCTGCCGCATGTCTGCTTGACAACGTGAAGCAAAACGTGTTCCCGGATGAACCCATCGTCGGCTCCATGGTAGGCCTGTGGGAGCTGGAAACCGATCTGCCCAGCTATGAAGAGCAGAAAAAGGCTGCCATCGCGGCAATCGACGCGCTGCTGGAAAAAAAGCGCGCCGCCGCGGTTGCCCATAAGGAGCGCGACAGTCGCGTAAGGCCCATGGAAGAAGAAGTCACCGCCGGCCAGGCGCGCTGGGCGTTGATGTCCCGCGTGCACCACGACGCCAGCCTCAATTACGCCGACTATCAGAGCATGCTGGCCGATATGGAGGAGCACTTTGCCGGTACCGGCATCCAGCGCTACGAGATCGGCAAGGTATTGGAAGCCACGCTGCGCATCCGGTATGACGCGGCGGATCAGGATATCATGAACAAGCTGCCCTGGCTGCCCGGCAACCACTTGGGGTTGGACTATGAAGTGGTCATCACCAAGGGCATGCGCCGCATGAGCGACGAGATTCAGGCGAACTGGAAGGCGACGGACGCCCCTGAGAAGATCGAGTTTTATACGTCGGTCGACATCGTGATCCGCTCGATGATCGCCTTCTTCAAGCGCTATGCCAAAGCTGTGGAGCAGGCCGCGCAGGCGGACGGCTCCTCCGGCGAACGACGGCGGGAATTGCTTGAGATGGCAAAGATTCTGGATAAAATGAGCGAGGCCCCGGCGGATACCTTTCGCGAAGCGCTGCAGACCGTATGGCTTTTGCACGTAATGTCCAACATCGTCGGCGGCTCGGCGATGTCGTTTTCAAGGTTCGATCAGTATATGCTACCTTTTTACCAAAAGGATTTGGACAGAGGCGTTCCGCGCGAGGAGATCAAAGAGCTGCTGCAGTGCTTCTGGCTAAAAATCAACGAACCCAAGCTGCGCACCGTGCAGAGCATGACGGTCGGCGGCGTACACCCGGACGGCGGCGATGCCGCGACGGACCTGACGCGGCTGTGCCTGGAAGTGGCGCGCGACATGAAGCTGCCCTATCCCAACATCGCCGTGCGCGTTGGCGAGAACAGCCCCGAGTGGCTGTACGACTGCATCCTTGACACCGTCAAGGCAGGTTGCGGCCAGCCGATGGTGCTCAACGACCGAGTCTTTGTCGAAAACTTCAAAAAGCTGGGCTACCCGGATGCCATCGCCAACGACTACTTCAACATGGGCTGCGTCGAGCTGATGATCCAGGGCAAGCAACCGTTGTGGGGCGGCACCAAGAGCGTAGTATACACGCAGTGCCTGGAAAAGACGTTGAACGCTTATACCCGCGGCGATCTTAAGGCCGAAACGTTTGAGCAGTTCATGGACGACTACCTGATGCGCATAAGGGACAACATCAAGGAATCGCACGAGCACGCACTGATCCGCAGACAGAACCTTAAAGAGACGTGCTATGACCCGTTCTGCTCGATCCTGACGCAGGACTGCATCGCCCGGGGCAAGGATATGCACCACGGCGGCAGCGTGTGTCCGACGCACTGGTCGATCTACGCGCACGGCCTGGGCACCCTGGCCGACTCGCTGGCGGCGATTAAGAAATTCGTATACGACGACAAGCGTATTACGCTTGATCACCTAATCGAAGTGCTGGATGCGAACTTCGAGGGGTACGAAAACATCCATGCGATGCTCGATCGCGGAACCCCGGCCTTCGGCAACGACATCGACGGCACGGACGAAATCGCCAACCGCGTGTTTTGGGAATTGACCAAAACCATCTATGAGCTCAACCTGCTGGGCGAAGAGGACAAATACGTGGCGACGTTCTTTAGCTACTTTAGCCATGTGCTGTCCGGCGAAGTCACCAAGGCCACGGCCAACGGCCGCCTGGCCGGGCAGTCGCTGTCCGACAGCATGGCTCCCACCCAGGGCAAGGATGTCAACGGCCCGACCAAGATGCTCAACTCGGTTCTGAAGATCGACCCTTCGTATATCACCGGCGGCTACGCGCTGAACCTTAAGATCACCCCGACGCTTGCCAAATCGGCACAGGGCACCAAGGCTCTCAAAGGCCTGCTCAAGGCGTATCTGATGAGCATGGGGCCGCAGATTCAGATCAACTACGTGGATGCCGATTCACTGAAGGATGCACAGGTGCACCCGGAATTGCACCGCGATTTGGTTGTACGAGTGGGCGGTTACTGCGAATACTTCGTGAACCTGGATCAGACGCTGCAAAATGAGATCATCGAGCGGACGATGCACGACGCGGTGTAGCATCGCGGTATAACGTCGCGGTACCCGCTCCTTCACGGGGGGACGCGTCCCCCCCGTGGGCCCCCCGCCGGGGAGGAACGGCGGCGTGGAGTACCGATGGTCTATGGGGTCGTACAACAGAAGGAGGACGGACTCGACATGAAGGTAAAAGCGGCACGGCTCTATGGGAAAAACGACCTGCGCCTGGATACCTTTGACCTTAGGGACATCCGGCCGGACGAAGTGCTGGCCAAGGTGATCTGCGACAGCGTGTGCATGTCCAGCTACAAGACGCTTCAGCGCGGCAAGCCCGAATGCGCGTACCCGCCGGGAACCGAAGGCGACCCAGTTGTGATCGGCCACGAGCTGGCGGCCGAAATCGTTCAGGTGGGCTCCGAGGTTTCGCATCTATACAAGGTCGGCGAGAAGTTCGGCGTGCAGGCGGCGATGGTCATCGACGGCAAGGGTGTCGCCCCCGGTTATCACGTCTCGGAGTTTGGCGGCTCCGCCACGCACGTGATCGTGCCGCCGCGCGTGCTGCCCAGCGAGTTCATGATCTGGTTTGACGACATGCCCTATTACCAAGCCTCCCTCGGCGAGCCCTACGCCTGCCTGATTTTTGCGCTGTACGGAAACTTTCACACCCAACGCAACACCCGCGGCATCGAGATCGGCATCAAGGATGGCGGCAGCATGGCCATCATGGGCGGTTGCGGGCCGATGGGCTTTGGCATGGTCGAGCTCGTGCTCAATATGGAAAAGCGCCCAAAGGTACTGGTGGTTACCGATGTCGACCAAGCGCGCATCGACCACGCAACGCAGGTCATCTCGCCCGAGTACGCCGCACAAAAGGGCGTGGAGCTACACTACGTGAACACCGCCGACATGTCCGATCCCGTGGCCGAGTTGCGCACTGTGGCCGGCGGCAACGGCTTTGACGACATCTACATCATGTGCCCGGTCAAGGCGGTGATCGAGCTTGCCGACGCCGTGTGCAATTACTCTTGCTGCATCAATTTCTTCTCCGGCCCGGTAGATAAAGAGCTCAGCGCATCGGTCAACTTCTTCGACGTGCATTACAAGGCCAAGCACATCGTCGGCTCGGCATCCAGTGGCGTGGTGGACATGAAAGAAATCTTCGACATGTGCGGTAAGGGCCGCCTGCGCCCAGAGGTCATGATCACGCATGTCGGCGGGCTCAATTGCGCAGTGGACACCATTTCGAACTTGCCCAAGGTGCCCGGCGGCAAGAAGCTGCTTTACTCCAACATCGATATGGAGCTCACCGCCATCGAGGATTTCGGCAAAGTAGACGATCCGCTGTTCCGGGGCCTTGACGAGATCTGCCGCCGCCATAACATGCTTTGGTCGGGTGAGGCGGAGGAGTATTTGCTCAAGCACGGCAAACCCATCATGTAGCAGGTACTCATAAAAACTATGCAAAAGCATAGAAGCCCTGCAGAGACACGTGCAGGCAAAGAATGTTGTTTCATAAGGTTTCGCGTGCATATGGAGCTGACAGTTTCTTTCACTACTTACGGACTCGACTTTCCCCTATTCGCATTTCGCAAGGCGTCTTGAGGAATTGTCTATTGTAGGAGTATCTAGCTCGCAGATCGATCTTGGTCTGCCCAATACATATTATCTGCAACACGCAGTTCGAATCTTCATACCGGACTAGCAACTGCCCCAGGGTCGTTTGGCATCTGGGGTTTCTTTTTGTTTGTTCCTCCTCCTTTTCCCTATTTTATTGGCATCAGCAAGATGCTAACAGCCTCATAGATAATCGCGCTTGAGCGGCGTGTATCCCCGTCTGCCTCGCGCGGGCATGCACTGCGGTCGCCTTGAGCGAGTTGAAATGCATTGCTGGACACAACCGAAATTCTTTGGGGCTGCGACGAAATTACGAAGCGCTTTAAGGGCGAAATGTTGTGATTGACGGGGCGCTGGCCCGAGATAAGCGTTTGTGCATATGTAGGCTCTACGGTAAGCAACGCCGTAAGACAGCCCGATAAGGCAACGGTGCAAAATATACGTGACGCATACTGCCGGCACGCTGAATAAAGACTGCGGCTTCATTTGACAATTCCCGCTTTTTATGCTCTTTTCCATTCGTTGAGAATATACCCGGCATATGGTAAACTGTAGCGGGATATCTACGATATGAACCACCAAAGAGATTCCCGCATCGTGCCTGTCAGGGCCCACAGGGCGGCGCATGTTAGCCCTTGCCGAGATATAATGCATACTCACCTGCGCTCCCTAGTCGTTTATGGCTTTTATTGGGCGGCAATTTACGCAGGACGCATTGATCAAATACGCAACGGCGTTGCTGTTGCATCGGCTTCGAACCTTGGTGCGCAAATCGCCGCCTCGCATCCTAAAGTCTGCATTTGGGGCGCGTTCTGGATAAAAATATAGGGCGATATCAATTCAGCCTGTCGGGGCAAGGAGGAAGCATATCATGAAAAAAAGCGCGCTTATTGCAATATTGCTGGCCTTTGTGCTCTCCGGCTGTGCCGGTTCCGGCGCCTCCAACGGGCAAAAAAGTAAATCGGATATTACGGTAGTGTTCATCCCCAAGATCACGGGCAACGCATTTTTCGAGTCCGCCAATGCTGGGGCGCAGGCATATGCGCAAGAACAGGGCTTTCGTGTACTCTACGAGGGAAGCTCCGAGGCCGTTGTCGACAAGCAAATTGCCCTTATACACAAGGCGGTGGAAGAGAAGGCCGACGCCATCTGCATTTCGTCTCTGGATGCGGCGGCGCTTGACGACGCGCTGAAAAAGGCGATGGAGGCCGGCCTCCAAGTCGTCACATGGGATTCCGATGTGTCCGGCGACGCGCGCTCGTTGATGGTGTCGCAGGGTACGCCCGATCAACTCGGCAAAATGCTCGCCGAAATGGGAGCCAAAAGCCTGACGAGTCGCGGCAAAAATCCGACCGCCGATACCATTCGCTACGCATGGCACTACTCCCAGTCTTCCGTGGCCGATCAGAACTCATGGCGGGAGGCGGGCGAAGAGTACATCCGTACAACATACCCTAACTGGGTGAATATCGCGCCGGATAATTACTATAGCGAGCAGAATTCCGCCAAGGCGGTTGCCGTTGGCGAGGCCATTTTACTTGATCATCCAGATATCGATCTGATTATCTGCAACGACTCTACCGCATTGCCGGGGCAGGCGAAGGCCGCGCAAAACTTGGAGCTTAACGCCTCTCAGGTCACCATCACAGGCTTTGCGTCCCCCAACCCTATGCGCGAGTATTGCAAGGCCGGCATTGTGGAGCGGTGGGGGCTTTGGGATTGCAAGGTTCAGGGGGCGCTGGGTTGTTACCTGGCCTACTACCTTGCTGCGGGCAATCAACCCAAGGTCGGCGATACCGTCGATGTGCCGGATATCGGCCTTGTGGAGGTCATGCCTAATTCCGTGCTCGACCCTAATGCATACACTTCCGATACTTCGGGGGTTGTACTGCTGCCCAAGCGCACGGAGTTTACCATCGCCAATGTCGACGAGTATGACTTTTAGTGTCCCGGCAGGATTAAGGCGCGCCCTAAACTCCTACGCGCGCATCGTAGGCAACTTATCGGAAAAATCTGCGGCAATCTGCATCGCGATGACCTTAGGGACACACCCTGGATATTAGTTGCCAAGCGAATCCTTTCCCGCCCGGCATTGTCGTTGTCCACTTGACGTAGCGCTGCTGCGCCTGCGTTCCGGCTCCTTGCCGGGCGAAAAACTTTCGGAGAGTCCCAAATCCTAATCCTGTCGGAATACCGGGCACGGTGCGAAGGGAGCCATCAGCATGAATGCAAACCGAATTCTTTGCGTTTTGACGGCTGTAGCATTGGCCATTGCGCTGACCGCATGCGCCAAGGGCGGGGGGGCGATGCATAATGGCTACTACACTGCCATCAGCTCCGAATTCGACGAATATGGCTGGAAGGAATACGTAACGATTTACGTCAGCAACGATAAGATCGTCACGGTCGAGTACGACGCGCGGGATGCGAGCGGCTACATCAAATCTTGGGATATGACGTATATGCGCACCATGAACGGAATCGACGGCACCTATCCCAACTATTATACGCGCAGCTATAAAACATCCCTACTCAACCGGCAGCGCACGGAGGGAGTAGACGCCGTAACAGGAGCGACCGTCTCTCACCGCACATTTCAGGCTTTGGTTGAGGCGGCGATGGAACATGCCCGGGCGGGCGACAGAAACATCGCCAAGGTCGACCTTACTTCCATCTACTCTCAAGAAACTCCGTCAGAGTAAGAAAGGCGGCGTTTTATATATTCCGCAAGAGCATTACCGCTCAATTTTTGTTTGTCATGATGCTGGTGCTGATCACCCTGGCGGTTTGCCTTGTGTTGGTGATGGCTTTTTTTATGAACTCGTTGACGGATACCATCCTGCTGGATCTACTACAGCCCATGGCGAAAATTGCTTCGCAGAGCGTGGAGGGCAGCCTGCATACGCTGGTCGACCGCTTTTTGCTCATCCGCGATGTCGACGCGTTGGCCAACCCGGATGCAACCCTTAACGACAAACAGCAGGTCCTCGATACCGTTACATCGGGCATTGAGTTTGTATGGCTGGGGCTGTACGATCCGTCGGGCTCGCTCTTAACCGGCAGCGACGATTGCCCGCGTAGCATCGTTGGGAACGAGTTTTATTCCGTAGTCAAAGAGACGGGAAATCTTGTGATTGAGGATACCACCGTAGGCAGCAGCGGCCCGGAGATCGTGATGGGCGTGCCGGTGTTCGCCACGCGCGTTGCCGATGGCAGCGCCGAATCCTACATCGCCTATTATCTTGTCGGCAGCTATCGATACGATGTGTTGAGCGACGTGTTGGGCAACATCCATGTCGGCGTCAACGGTATCGCCTTTATCGTAAACGAAGAAGGAGAGATCATCGCCCACAGGGACCTTGGCAAGGTATACAGCCATGAGCCCATTGCAAAAAGCCTAGGTTCCGGAGAAACCGTCGACGAGTTTTTGGATAGGATGAACAAAGGCCTCGTCGGCTCCGATTTGGTCCGCGCCTCGGCAGGGAACATGTACGTCAGCTACGCGCCGATCAATGGAACGCGCTGGTCGCTCGGCATACAGGCGCCGCGCGAGGACTTTACCGCCGCGACAAAACGGGCAGTTTGGGTGGGCGCGCTCATCACGGTGGTTGCGCTGGCGTTTTTTATCCTGCTGCTTCGCTTTATTAGCCGCAGCATTCTTACGGCGCCGCTGCATATCCTCACCGCGTATGCGCGAGAAATTGCCACGGGGCAGTTCGCCAACGAGCTGGATACGAAAATCGTCGCGCGAAGCGACGAAATCGGCGAACTCGGAGCCGCCTTCATCGCCACGGCGGATTCCGTACGCGGCGTTATCCACAGCATACGAAAGCTTACTACGGCGGCGCGTGCAGGCGATCTTGGCGCGCGCGCCGAGCTTGGAGCGTATCAGGGCGATTACCGTGTGATGATCGCCGCGGTCAACGCCGCGGTCGATGTAACCGGTTCGCATTTGGAAGGGCTGCCCATCGCCCTTGCGCTCTTTGACGATTCACGGCGCGTGATTCATGCAAACCACGCGATGAAAAACGTGCTTACAAGACATGGGCGGCGTGCTCAGGACCCGGATTTGCTGATGAGCCTTCTCTCCCCCGGGGCGGACCAAGACGCGGTGAATGCCCTGTTTGGGGCAGATTGGCAGCACGTGGGGCCATATAGCGAAAATCGCGCCTTGGAAAACGCTCAAGGCGAAGAATTTAACTATACGCTCAACGTAAGGCGCATCATCGATGAGATCGAGGCCGCGGAGGATACGGAAGATATTGTTTGCGTGATGCTCATTATGAACGATGTGACGCAGCTGACGCGCGCCCGCATTGACGCGGAGGCGGCCAGCCGTTCCAAGAGCGACTTCCTTTCCAGGATGAGCCACGAAATGCGCACGCCGATGAACGCGATCATCGGCATGACGACCATCGGCAAGGCGGCGCCTGAGATCGAGCGCAAGGAGTATTGCCTGGATAAAATCGGCGAGGCATCCAAACATCTACTTGGCGTCATCAACGATATCCTCGATATGTCCAAGATCGAGGCGAATAAATTCGAGCTGTCGTTAAGCGAATTTCATTTTGAAAAAATGCTTCAGCGCGTGGTAAACGTCATAGGCTTTAGGGTTGACGAGCGCAGGCAGAATTTGTTCCTCGATATCGACCCAGGCATACCGCGCTACGTTATATCCGACGAACAGCGCCTGGCGCAAGTGATCACCAACCTGCTTTCCAATGCCGTGAAGTTCACGCCGGAAGAAGGATCCATCACCCTGGCTGTTCAAAAGCTCTCGGAAGAGAAGGACGGCGGCTGTGCCATTCGCGTCAGCGTAAAGGATACGGGTATCGGTATATCGCCCGAGCAGCAGACCCGCCTATTTGTTTCCTTTGAACAGGCAGATGGCAGCATTTCGCGAAAATTTGGCGGTACGGGCTTGGGCCTTGCCATCTCCAAGCGCATCGTCGAGCTGATGGACGGCAGGATCTGGGTCGAATCCGAACTTGATCATGGTTCTAATTTTGTGTTTACGTTCAATGCTATGCGCGGCAAAGATATGGGGCAGAATCTCCTGCCTCCGGACATCAACTGGAAAAACCTGCGCGTGTTGGCAGTCGACGATGCGCCGGAAATTAGAGAGCTGCTTCAGGCAATCCTTAGGCCTTATGGAATTGACTGCGTGACCGCCGCCAACGCGGATGAGGCGCTGCGCATGATGCGCGAGCGCGCGGACAATCCCTTTGATCTGCTGTTTATCGACTGGCGCATGCCCGGCTTAAGCGGGATCGAGCTTACCCGACAGATTCGCCGCGAGTTTGGCGACAGGCAAATTGTCGTCATGATCTCCGCAACGGAATGGGCCGAAATCGAGCAAGAGGCGCGATCTGCCGGCGTTGTGCGCTTTTTATCCAAGCCGTTGTTCGCATCTTCGTTGGTGGACTGCATTAACGATTGCATAAGCGCATCGCCCAAACAGGAGGACGAGGCGCTGGGCGAAACGGAGGATGGCGCCTTAGCGGGGTTCCACGTCCTTCTTGCTGAAGACGTGGAAATCAATCGGGAAATCGTTCAGGTGCTTCTAGAACCCACGGGGATCGACATGGATTTTGCCGTGGACGGCGAGGAGGCCGTGTCGAAATGGTCGGCCGATCCAACCCAATATGATTTGATTTTGATGGATGTTCATATGCCGCATGTGGATGGCTACGAAGCGACGAAGCGAATCAGGGCGTCCGGGCTTCCCCGCGCCGCAGATGTCCCCATCATTGCCATGACCGCCAATGTATTTCGCGAAGACGTCGAGCGTTGCCTCGCCAGCGGCATGAACGATCATCTAGGAAAGCCGATCGACGAGAGCGAAGTCGTCGCGAAATTGAGGCGGTATTTGCTCAAGAATTGACGCGCTGATACGATGGCGTAGGGCTGAGGCTTGATTTGGCCTCAGCCTTTGATTGACATTGAATATTGCAAATAGTAGTATTTAGGCAAGAAGTATTTTCTTCTACAATTAGTATATTTCGTTGTAAAGAGCAGCAAATTCAGTATATAGGAGGCTGCAAAATGAAATTTGTCGAGCTCGAGTCGGAACGGTTGATGTATCGGCGGTTTACATTAGAGGATTGCCCGGTTGTTTTTGATTATCTGGGCAATGCTGAAAACATGAAGTATCGGAGCGAACCTAAGAGCGAGGCCGATTCCCTTGACACCATCAGGTGGGCGATTTCTAACGCCGAAAAGGAAGAATGCAGTATTTTTGTATATGCTGTCGTCTTAAAGGCCAACGACAAGTTAATAGGAGAAGCCGTTTTGTTTGATTTAGGCGATAAATCCGAAATTGGCTGGACGATCCACCGCGATTATTGGCGTAAGGGCTATGGAACGGAAATCGCCAAAGCTCTGCTTTTATTGGGCTTTGATATGCTGGGGCTTCGGCGGATTATCTCGGAATGCAATGCAAAAAATCATGGTTCCCATAGGATCATGGAAAAGATAGGGATGCGGCAGGAGGCTCGCTTTGTAAAGGCGTGCCAGGGAACCGCGGCGCTCGATCGCGAATGGTGCGATGTTTTGCATTATGCCATTTTAGCGGAAGAATACTTTATCGAGAAATAAAGCGCGGCGGCGTTCGGCGCGTCGGGCGCAGTGGCTGGGGTGGGAAAGCAAACTATCCATACGCGATGAATATGTGTATGGGCGATTAGGCGCTTAAGGGGTGGCTGTATGGAGTGGAAAGATAAGTACCCAAAGACGACAAAACCGACGCATGACGATTTGTTGGGCTTTTTTCAGCCCCATATTCGCATATTATTTGTATCCTTTGACCGCGAGGTGAGCGAGCGATTTGGGGTACACAACAAATATCACCGGTATGTAAGCGCCGCGGGCTGGGCTTACGGATACGGCCGAAGCTACAACTGTGAGCTGTTTGCCGTCACGATTAAAAATGACTGCTTTCATGTTTTGGATATCGCTGTAAAGGACGAACATTCGCTTAGAACCGCTCTTGAGGAAGCGGAAAAAATATACGAAAATGGCTTTGAGGCACGATATGCCGCTATTGCCGCCAAGCGGCGCGAAGACCAAATTGCACGCTCGAAAAGCCGCATGGAACGCGAAAAAGTGCAGATGCAAGAACTGACCGCAAACACAGATCCGAATACATTCAATAAGTTCAAGTGGTGCAAAAAAGTGTCCCGCAACGACTTGTTGAGGCTATATCAGGGCGAAGCGAAAGGGCTGCTGGATGAAGCGCTGCTGGATGAGATCGGCTATACTTTTTTTACCCGTTGCAGGCAGTCCAAGGATGCCCTCCCTCTTTTAAACCAAGGGAGAATTCTGTGCCATCACTGCGGCGCCGTACTAAAATCGTCCGGCTATGCCTCTATTACGCATTGCGAATGCGGTTATTGTTATTCATATCGCGAATATCGGCGCAGCTTCAACGCGAACAATATGCCCGCGCACCGCGCACAGCCTATATTCGATGCCTTTGTGGAGAAATGGCCGGGGTTAACGAGCGTGAAAGAAAAAATGATGCTGATAGATTGGCTTATTCATAAATGCCATGTCACCCTCATGTCGGGAGAACAAGGGAGAAGCGTTTGCGTCAACTTCATCGAGGGAACTTCCGCACAGCTGCGCGATATGCTGGAGATGTTGGCCGGTCATTAACCGGGAGGCGTTGCGGCTTTTGCCGCATAGTAAAGGGGAGGTTACCATATATGGCGAACATTGACCGCGTATACTTTACTCACGATCAGATACAAGAACGACCGAACGAGCGTTATTTCACCGAAGACCGCCATCAAATCCACTACCACTTCCGCCCTGCGCGACCCGCCAATTTGTGCGTAACGCGCGATCCCGTGTCGGCAGAGATCAACGTATCCGCGGGCACCATCGGCCCGCTGACATGGCGGCCCTATACCATGTGCCTGCACATCTCTATGAAGTATAGCAGGCATACCTATGAAAATCTTATTGCCAATAAGCAATGTGTGATCGCCCTCCCGGGGCGCGATATCGTGGATGAAACGTGGTTTACCGCCCTGCCGTTGCCGCGCGGCGTGGAAGAGGCCGCCGTGGCGGGGCTTAACTATTGCGAATCGAAGCATATCAACATCCCCGGCATCCTCGAATGCCCGGTGAACTTCGAGTGCGTAATCGAGCACCATGTGGATTACCATACGCATGGCATTTTCTTTGCGCGGGTATTGGGGGCAAACATCGATGCCCGTGTGCTCGCAATGCAGCGCGAAGAGGTCGTTCACTGGTTTCCCACCTACGAAGTCGACGACGTTTCCAACGAATTCGGCGGCAGCGTGGAGCGCCTGGGCGTGATGGGGGAGGTATTCGCCTGCCCGTCCTACCCGCGCGCTACGAAGGACGGCTGGGAGCAGTCATACGAGATGTGGATGCGCGAGCTGTGCGACGGCGGCTATGTGACGCAAAGCGAGTGCAGCCGGGCGATCGAGAGGAAAAAGGAGTACGACACGCTGTTCGCGGATCTTAAGAACCCGCGCCGCGCGCAGCTGCGCCAAAACATCACCGACATGACTGCCGCATTGGTCCGCCTAGATTGGGAACGCGTCAAGGCGCTACTTGCATGAACCGCTGCCCGCCACTTACAACGGCTGATTTCCATCGGCTTTCGCGTTATCGCCAGTATCGTCGCCCCAGTGATTTCGACCGACGACAAGCCCTCAATTCCGTTTGGGGCGCTACTATGGGCGGGGTGTAAATGAACCGCGCCCCGCCCGTTTGGGTTCGTTGTGCAACCACGATAGCGGAAGCTTTGTCTTTTTCCACAGGAAAGCGCCGCTTCCTCCTCCGCTCACGGAGTGTGGAACGGGATTTCGAACAGCTCGCCCACGGCGTTCTCGCAATGTAGCGTGTGCAAATCTTCGGAGATTCCAACGACAAACAAGCCCTTCGCTTCCAGCGCTTCCCTTGCTTTTTCATACTCCGCGCCGTCGATGATGCAATCCCTAAGCGCGACGACCAGATCGTACATATACCCGCACCGCCCGCGCCACAGCTTTTCATAGGCGCGTTCGGACAATATTCTGCCGCACAAATCCGAAATGTGATGCAGCCCAAATCTTTCGCACCATGCAATGTCGTGTTCATATTGTGCCTGCCCCAGCGTATCCGCCACCATCGGGCTCGTGTCGTATACGCAGGGGATCTGCCGCATTCCCTTCCTCCATGCCACATATGTACGGGAATGTCCGTCCGTAAGATGAAGGTTCCCATTGTTTAGAAAATCGCGCACCGGTACCGGGCTAAGATTTGTCGGCGCGGCATCGAACCAGCCCAGCACGCCCTCTATCTTATGTTCGGATAAATAGATTTGCGTAGGTTTCAACTTATCGATATCGATCAGCCTTTGACCGAAAAACAATGCGACCACCCCACTTATCGCCTAAGGCACCGACGAAGTTCGGCGATGACCTCGTCAAAGTTAAGGGGCTTGCCCACGTGCCCGTCCATGCCTGCCCGCATGCACATTTCGATGTCTTCCTTAAAGACGTTTGCTGTCATCGCCACGATGGGGATGGACTTTGCCCGCGGCACATTCAACGCGCGAATGCGCCTCGTGGCCTCGAAGCCGTCCATCTCGGGCATCTGCACATCCATAAAGATCACGTCATACCTGTCGGGCTGCAGGCGGACGGCCTCCACGGCCTTCGCCCCGTTCTCCACACAGTCGATCACAAGCCCCGTCGGCTCTAAAACAGCCAGCACGATTTCGCGGTTGATTTCCACGTCCTCGGCCAGCAGCGCGCGGAATCCGGCGAAAATATTCTCGACCGGTTCGCTCACGTCCGCGGCTTTTATGTTTTCCTCAACGCCCAAACAGCCGTTTACACAATCGGCAATGGCCGACGGGAACAGGGGCTTTGGCAGGAACAGATCCACCCCCGCGTCGCGCGCCTCGTCTTCTATGGCGCTCCACTCGGTGGCGGAAATCATGATGACGACCGAGCGCTTTTCCGCCCTTAATTTGATTCGGCGCGAGAGCTCGATGCCGTCCATGCCCGGCATGCGCCAATCCACGAAATAAATATCGTAGGCGCCGTTTTCGCGGATGAGCTCCATGGCTTCCTCGCCGCTCTTGGCAAGATCGCAGCTAAGGCCGAAGCGCTTGGCGATGGCCCGGAAATAGTCGAGGATGTCGGGGGCGTCGTCCACAACCAGCACGCGCACGTTGCGCCAGTTCACATCCTCGCTCAGCATGCTTTTGCGCTTGCGCTCGCCGCGCTTTGCCCGAACGGTTACGTGGAAGGTAGATCCCTTGCCCGGGGTGGAGTCCACCCCAATATCGCCGCCCATGAGCTCGGCAATGCGCTTGGAAATCACAAGCCCAAGCCCTGTGCCCCCAAACTTGCGCGATGTGCTGCTCTCCGCCTGTTCAAAGGATGTGAACAGGCGCCCTATCTGCTCGGACGTAATGCCGATGCCCGTATCGCTCACGTCGATCGCGAGCGTGCAAACGCCGTCCTCCTCCTTCACCAAACGGCTGTCGACGTGAATAGATCCATATTCGGGCGTGAATTTTACCGCGTTGGAAAGCAGGTTGGTGAGCACCTGTGCCAGGCGCTGATCGTCCCCGATCAAGGTTTCGGGGATATCCGGATCCAGGTAAACGGTAAACTTTTGCCGCTTCTCGTCGATGAGAAAGCTTGTTACGCCAGCCACCTTTTGCAGCATCTTTTCAAACTGAAAGGGAGCAAGCGAGAGTTCAAACTTGCCTGCTTCAATCTTGGACATATCCAATACATCGTTGATCACACCCAGAAGATGTGTGGACGCATTGTCGATTTTGCCGAAGGCATAATCCTTCTTTTCCAGATCGGATGCGGCCTTGCCAATGGCCGTCATGCCGATGATGGCGTTCATCGGCGTGCGCATCTCGTGGCTCATGTTGGAGAGAAAATTGCTTTTGGCACGGTTTGCAGCCTCGGCCTTTTCCCGAGCGACTTGAATTTCGGTTACATCAGTCGTTACGATAATGTAGCCGATTTTATCGCCGCCCTTGTCGGATAGATAGTTGGCCTCGCCTTTGAAGTAGTGCCCGCTCTCTTGCTGAAAATACACATCGGCTTCGCGCCCGGTTTTCAGCGCCAAAATGGGGTCGTATGGCGAGTTTACCGGGTAGATGCTGTTTTCGCCATAGAGCCGCCCCTTAACCTCATCCAGGCGCTTTCCAAAGTTCTTTAGGCCCTGCTCGTTCATGTAGATGACCGTAAGGGCCATATCGACGATCACAAGCGGGCTGTTGACGCTGTGCACGATGCTGTCGGCCATTTCATCGAACGAATCGGCAAGGGTGCCAAACTCGTCGGTGGCCTTCGAGCGGAAGCGGAATTGCCGCTCGCCCGCGCGGAAGCGGCCGATGCCGTCGATGAGCACGGTGATGTTGTTGGTGAGCGAGGAGGCGATCCAAACGGCGACCAGAACCACGAGCACGAGCAAAAACGCGGTGGCCGTGGCCAATTGAATAAAGGTATGGCTCAGGTTTCCCTGCACGGCCGCGCTGAGCTTTGCCTCCGTTTCCGCAGCCGGGCGCGTAAAGTCATCAAGCCCCGCGCCTATGGTTACAAAGCCGAAACCCCGCCTGGAAAAGTTGTTTTCCTCGGAAGGGGCGTATTGGCCGGTATAGTACGGAATGGCGCCTGCCGTGGTCAATTTATACAGGCCGCTCCATAAAATATAAAACGAGCCGGAACCGCCGTCCTTTGTAAGATCCATCCAACCGGTGCATTGGGGCGCGTTGTTTAGGTAGCGCCCGTCCAGCCCCACCAGACCGGCCTGGGTGAGCGCCGGAGCGGGCTTTTTGCCGCGGGATTGCCCGTCGAAAACAGGCCAGCCTTCGATGAACTTCGTCCAGTCGGCCTCGCCGCTCTGCTGCCAAGCGTCGTAGATGGAGCTTTCCAGCCACGGCACCTGCTCTTTGCCGGTTTCGGGGTCGTAGCCTACAATGGAATGATGGCGCGGGTGGCAGATGCTGCGGCACTTAGAATCCCAAATAAAGGCATAATTGCCTTCGTAGGCGCTCGGCAGCTCGGTGTAGCGATCGTTCATCGGAGTGATGTGGTCCACAAACTCCATGATGTGATCGTGGTTCAGCGCAAAGGTTACATGGCCCGCCACCGCGCCGTCCTCGCCGGCCACCGCCATAGCCCAGCGAACGATGCCCTCAAAGCGTCGGCCGTTCGGGTTTTCCTCCCCTGCATAAGCCTGCGTTTCGGGGGCGTAGGCGATATCGTAACCGCGGTCGGCCGATGCGGAGGCTACAATATCGGGCGTGTACATGCCGATATAGTTCGAACCCACATACGCGCCGATCACATCCGATACGTAAATATCGCCGGGCTGCATTTCTTGAAGCGCCTCGAAGTAATGTTCGGCCTTCACATAGGTGTTCTTGGGCTCGGATACGTTCGTTTTCGCCGGATTCATCGGATGGTTCACCTTGGTGGAATCCGGCGCAACGTATTTATACAGTTCGCGCCCATCTAGGCCCACAAAGCTGATCTCGTCATACAGCGGCACGTCTACATAGGTGAAATCATCCGGAGTGCGGTAGTGGAACCCGTTCTGATCATCGTTTTCACGGTTTGTCGATCGTTTGCCGCCCGCATTGTCTGCGCGGTTTGGATCCTTGGTAGATACCCATACTTTTTTATCTTCACTCAGTATCCATTCTCCACGCTTTACGACGGGGCCTAGGCGGCTTTGAGCAAATAAACGATAGGCCTCATCCGAGGGGGTAAGGGTGGCAAGATAGCGCAAATCGTCGTCCCGATCGTATAAAAAGTCGGCCACGCGCTTTGCCGTATCGGTCGTCATGCGCTCGATATTTTCCACGGCACTGGCATTCAGGGCCGCGGAGGAGTCGCTCACGGCGATTTCCCGCACCAGGTCGCCCAGCTTTACGATTTGCTGCCAGGCGATTACTGCGAGCAAAACGAGCGGAATTACCTTTACCAGCACAAACACGATGATTAACTTGCTGCGCATTTTAAGCCCAAGTTTATTGGCAAACCCTTCCACAGCTTGGTTGAGCCGCCAAAACACCTTTTTCACCGCCCAATCCACCTTTTACTATAGATATTTTTTAAGCTTTGCGATTAGTTCGCTGCTATCAATCGGTTTGCCCACATGGTCGTTCATGCCGCAGGCCATACACTGCTCTATATCCTCGCGAAAGACGTTGGCCGTCATGGCGACGATGGGGATGCTTTCCCCGCCGGGCAATGCGCGTATCCGCCGCGTCGCTTCATAGCCGTCCATCTGAGGCATCTGCACATCCATCAGAATCAGGTCGTACCGCTTTGGCTGCTGCTGAAACATTGCCAACGCCTCGGCGCCGTTTTGAGCGTGGTGGATGGAAACGCCCGTGTCTTCCAGGATGGCCTCCAGAATCTCGCGGTTAATCTCGACATCCTCCGCGAGCAGCAGAGCGTGCCCGGTAAAGTCGCATTCGTTCGATTCGGGTTCCGCCCATTCGGTGCGCTTGGGCGCCCTGTCAAGCAATCCGTTGATGGTATCCGTAAGCGACGAGGGGAATATCGGCTTGGTAACAAAGCTGTGGATGCCCGCCTGCTCGGCTTCTTGACGGATCTCGTCAAGATCCGCCGAGGACATCAGCACAAGTTCCGCTCCGTTCCCCGCGGCCTTAATCTTTTTCGCCAACTCCACGCCATCCATGCCGGGCATGTTCCAATCGATAAAAATGATCGTATAGGGGGCCTCTCGCGCGGCGGCGATTTTTGCAAGCGCATCTTCTCCGCACAACGCAACATCGCAAAAGATGCCGTAGCCGGACATAATGTGCTGGAAATACTCGCAGGCCTCGGGCACGTCGTCCACCACAAGCATGTTAAGATCGTGCCACGGCGAAACCCGCTGCCGCTCAGGTGCATGATCCGGCATTTTCAGCCGCACGGAGAAAATAAACGTAGATCCTTTGCCCGGCTCGGATTCAGCATGAATTTCGCCGCCCATCATCTGCACGATCCTCTTGGAAATGGCCAGGCCAAGGCCCGTTCCGCCGTATTTTCTGGCCGTGCCACCGTCGGCTTGCTCAAAGGAGGTAAACAGGCGCGCCTGCTGCTCTTTCGTCATGCCGATGCCGTTGTCCGCAACCGCTACCCTGAGCATATACCCGCCGTCGTCCAGCGCATCACAGCGCGCTGTGAGTACAATTTTTCCGCCTTCGGGCGTAAACTTCACCGCATTGCCCATAAGATTCGTCACAACCTGGGTCAGCCGCTGATCGTCTCCTATAAGCATGGGCGGTATGCTCAGATCCACGTGCACGATCAGCTCTTGTCGCCGCTCCTCGGCGCGGAAGGCAACTACGCCGACCGCATTTTTGAGCATCTCCTCCACGCTGAACTCCACTGGGGAGAGCTCGAATTTATCCGCCTCGATCTTGGACATATCTAAGATATCGTTAATAACGCCCAAAAGATGTTTGGAAGCGGCGTCTATTTTATCGAGGCAATATTCTTTTTTCTCCGGATCGGAAGATTTTTGAGCGATGGCCGTCATACCGATGATGGCGTTCATCGGGGTGCGCATCTCGTGGCTCATGCGCGATAAAAATTCGCCCTTTGCCTTGCTACCCGCCTCGGCCTGCTCCCTGGCCTCAATCAAGTCGGTAATGTCCGTAGAAAGCTGAAGCCGAACTTTTTTCCCACCCGCCCACTCGATGGGCCGGGTCACATTTTGATAGTACCGCCCGGTTTTGACATTGCGTTCCTCCCAGGTCATCGCCTCGCTGTTTTCTTGTAGCGCCCCATCCGCGCCTGAGGCAATTTCTCCGAAAACCTCTTGGCGAGCTTTGCCCACAACGTCGTCATCCAGGTGAAAGGCCGCTTTCATTTTTTTATTGACAAATAGTATTTCTCCGCTTTGAGGGTCGCTTACGTATAAATTGGCGTCGATTCCGTTGAGCATATTGCTTAGCACGTTCAGCGACACGCTGGATTTTGCCAGTTCCGCATTGCTTAAGCGAAGCCTTGCAAGCATGTCGTTTGCCGATGTTGCCAGGTTCTCCAGCTCTTTCGTATGGTAGTGCGAGGTATCGATTGCCTTGGTTTCCGGTGTGATCGCCTCCATCGCATCGCTCAAATGCCGCAATGGGCGGATGAGAGATTGCCTTGTGAGCAAAAAGAGCACCAGCGTAAAAAGCAGCATGATGCCGCCCGTCAGCAGCCCGGCAAGCACGGCCACGCGCACCCCGTCTACATATAATTCGCGCGCGGCTTCAATACGCAGCACGGTGGTCGGGTTGCCAAAGTAGTCGTTAAGCATTCTGTAATATCGGATGACATCCCCCTGTTTCGATATGACATAGGCCTCCCCTGTGGAAAGATTCGGATTGGGCGTCTGAGCATCCGCTTCGGTCGTATGTAAAATGGTGAAATCTTGCGTATCCGTTCCGGTGATGCGATGAATTTCATCTTCATTCACGATGCGGCCAAAGAAAAACGCTCCTGCAGGCCCCGATGTCTCATCGGAGGTGAGCACAGGCAAACAGCAGATGTAATAGCACACCGTATCGTAGAAGAAAAAGCCGTCGTGCCCAAGCTTTTCACTAAACTCGTATACGCGGCCATCGTCGTGGTTCGCCAGCATATTCTGCGCGGCCACATCAAGAGCGTCGGCGAACCCTTGCGGCATTGGCAACTCTTCTTCGTTGACAAAGTCAAAAAAGCGGGCATAAAGGGTATTTCCCTCGAGATCTTTGATTACGGCGAAATTCAGGCTGTGCAGCAAAAAAGGATAGTCGTTCATCGTTTCCGTAAGATAATTGGGATTTTCTCCCAATACAAAGGAATAGGTCTCATCCCAACTGGACCAGTCGCGTGTGAGCGCTTGCAGGTTTGCGGTGGACGCCGAGATGATGCCGGCCGCAATGTTGCCGCGTTCGCGCATGTTATCCCGTTCATTTTGCCTTGCAAGATTGAGCATGCTAACCGTGAAAACCGTCAACAGAACGCCCAGCAACACCAGCAGTGTGATGCTGATGATCCACGTCGAAACTAATTGTAAAGACGGCAGCCTTTTTTTTCGCACGTTCAGATTCATGATGCACATCCTCGGCGGTCTTTGACGCCATAAGCGGTAAGGACATTATACCATTTTTTTGACAGCGAGTAGAAAGTTTAAGCAAAATTATACACGAATCGTCCGTTTAATAATAAAGAAGCAGATCACTAAAGTATACCTAAAGCCGCTGCGATGCAGATTACGGTAGATTTTCCGGTGGCCAAAGGAACCGGAACGCGGGCGTAACAGCGCTACGCCAAGCGGAGAGCGATGCCCAGATACCGGGAAGGATACCACAAATCCGACTCATCGGCATGAGAATCACCGAATGGGATATTTCCTGTCGATTAGGCGCGTGGCATCACAAGCGCATTTTATGCGGGAAAGCTTGCGAATGAGGCTGGTGTGTTTGGAGGATTCTTCCTGAGGGTAAGGAAGAGAATGCGCGGAATCTCCACGGCGCATCCTTCCCTCCTTGCAATTGGATGGACTCTTTGGCATGATGTATGCTAAGGAGGAAGGCTGGGCGCGGAACCTTGCGCCCAAACACGCGCGCCTTCGCAGCCGCAGGCATCCGCTTGCGGCCAAGGACATGCTTAAGACCGACCTGGTGCGGCAGCGCGCCGAGCCGCTGCTTGTTTGGGTACATCCCAGGATTCGAAAGGAGGCTTCCCATGGCCAAGCAACCCAACTACGAGGAAACCTTAGCCCATGTCAGCACTTGTTCCATGCCCTCCCAGCTCAAAATCACCGATATGCGCTTTGCTAACCTAGCGGGCGCGCCCTACCCCTGCGAGATCGTCAAGATCTACACCAACCAGGGCATCGTAGGCTTCGGCGAGGTGCGGGATATGGCATCCAAGACTTATGCTTTGATGCTCAAGGGCCGCATCCTGGGCGAAAACCCATGCAACGTGGATAAGATCTTCCGCCGCATCAGGCAGTTCGGCTTTCACGGCCGGCAAGGCGGCGGCGTCTCCGGCATCGAAATCGCGCTATGGGATCTTGCCGGCAAGGCGTACGGCGCGCCGGTCTACCAAATGATCGGCGGCAAATTTCGCGACAAAATGCGCATCTACTGCGATACCGACGCCGATATGACGGAGGACCGCACGGCCGGCCAGGCCATGGGCCACGCGCTGATGGAGCGATTAAACCGCGGCTACACCCTGCTGAAGATGGACTTGGGCATCGGCCTGCTATCCGGCAAGGAAGGCATGCTCAACTACCCGCTGGGCTCCATGGAAGAGCGCGCCGCCTTCGCCAAGGCGGCCCACAAGCTCTATCCGCCGCCGTGGGGCGAGGATTATGAGGACCAGCGCAGGCACGTGCGCAACATCACCGACCGCGAAGATCTCGCCGACAGACTCTGCGCCCGCAACAACGCGTATGATCAAAACCGAGTGCTGCACCCTTTCACAGGCATCCAGATCACCGAAATGGGCTTGGATTACCTGGAGGAATACGTCGCCGACGTGCGCTCCATCATCGGCACGAAGGTGCCGCTTGCGCTGGATCACTTCGGCCACATCGGCGTGGAGGAGATCATCAAGCTGGCGCGTCGGCTCGAGAAATACAACATCGCATGGATGGAAGACCCCATCGCCTGGTGCTACACCCAACAATGGAAGCGGCTGGCGGAATCGACCACCATACCGATATGCACCGGCGAGGACATCTACTTAGCCGAGAGCTTTGTTCCGCTGATGGAGAGTGGCGGCGTGGGTATCGTGCACCCGGACGCGCTGACCTGCGGCGGCATCCTGGAGACGAAAAAACTGGGCGACTTGGCACAGACCTACGGCGTGCGCATGGCGCTTCACCAGGCCGCCACCCCCATCCATGCGATGGCGGCGGCCCATATCGGCGTCGCAACCGAAAACTGCTGGGCTTGCGAATTCCATGCCAACGACGTGCCGTGGTGGGATGACCTCATCATCTCCAAGATGCGCAAGCCGCTGATCCAACAGGGCTTCATCGAGGTGCCGGATCTGCCGGGGCTTGGCATCGACGACCTGAACGACGAGGTTATCGCCGAGCACATCTCCCAGCTACATCCAGGCCTTTGGGAGCCCACCGACGAGTGGAACCACGAGTATTCGGTGGATGCGATCTACAACTGACAAGGCGGTTAGGGCAACGGGACCGGAACCCCTCCCCGGAAAATTCATTGCCTCAGGATGCAGTTCACGAAACAAGAGGGGGCATAGCAACGCTTATTCCAACCGATGATGGACGATGAAATGCGTCTCGCAAGGCGGTTTGGGCGCATGCGTTTGGACCCCGTTACCCTCTCGGCCGAGCCTTCCACGCGAAGGGGCGCTCGGCCGAATTTCCCATAAAGGAGGGATACCTTTGCCACAAAAGACGGCGTTGATCACCGGCGCAGGATCGGGCCTTGGCCGCGGGGTCGCCCGTGCGTTGGCACTGGGCGGCTACGACTTGGCGCTGCACACCGGCTCCAACGAAGCGCGCGCACGGGCCTTGGCCGAAGAGATTGCGAAGGAGAGCGGGAAGCGCGCCGAAGTCTTCGCAGCGGACTTCTCACAATCCGGCGGCGCTCTAAAGCTCTTTGCCCAGTTCCGGGAAAAATTCGACCGGCTGGATCTATTCGTCAACAATGCGGGCGTCACCATGGGTGCGCCAATTTTGGATATGACCGAGGAGATCTTCGACACCGTCAACAACATCAACTGGAAAAACGCCTACTTTTGCGTGCAGCAGGCTGCTCAAACGATGGTGGATAAGGGCACCCGCGGCAACATGGTGCTCATCTCCTCCAACAACCATGCGATGAATTGGCACGGCGCGTCGATCTATGCCGTTGTCAAAGAGGCATTGGTCAAGTTCACGCGCCACGCGGCCATGGAGTTTGCGCGCTACGGCATCCGGGTCAACTGCATCGCCCCCGGCTGGGTGGATACCGGCGAAGCGCGTATGGAAGGATATCAGGAGAGCTCCATCCCCGAGATCCCGATGAAGCGCTGGGTAAAACCTTCGGAAATCGGCGAGTGGATTCTGTTCCTGTCGTCGCCCGCCTGCGCTTCCCTAACCGGCGATACCATCGAGCTGGATGGCGGCGTGCGCATCATGACCGGCCCGCCCGAATCCTATGGCTTATAGCCTTGCGAATAAACTCCTAAAGCCGGCGGATCTCGCATCCATCGGTTCATCTCGGGCGGAAAGGGCTCGCATGTTGCGTTAGCGCGCGGCGGGCAAAAAAAATACAGTACCCTATGGACGGGCAAATATCGCAGCGTTATTGGAGATGTGCACTCTTTATGGCGATATTGTATCCGCAATCAGCCTTCTCAACGCTTCTTGGGCGGGCGATGCTTTGGATTACAATATTTGCGGCGTTTGTGTATGACTTACCGTGTGTCCATGGCAGACACGCAATTTCCGCCGCATCGGACGGCGGAGTTGCCCAAGTCCATCCAAAGAAAGATTATGATAGCGGAAGGTTGGTGAGTATATGGATTAATATACAAAACAAGACCTGGAAGAAGCGCTTCGGGCTATAGATTCAACCATACACAAATGCGAAAAGGTGCAGCCCAAGCTAAAACAAGGCACTTCGCAATATACGCTGCTCATACGTAGGATTAAGGCGTTCAATATCGCATCGGAACTAATCAGACGGGAACTAAGTTCGCAATCAGATCCATCCATCACCTTAAGCCTGCATGTGCCGCAGTAGCCAGAGGCGGCTTGCAATCATATGCATGGTGTTTTAGGCATCACAAAAGCGGCGCCTCCTGCATGCATCTCTTGCAAGCGACACCGCTCTTTGTTTTTCTCTGGCCTATTTCTGTGCTACAAAATTCCACATCACGCCAAACTTATCAAAAACCACGCCGGCGCAGGGGCTATAAAACGTTTCGGCCAGCGGAATTCCCACGCGGCCTTCCTGTGCAAGCACGGCAAACGCGCTCTTCACTTGCTCCACGCCCGTCTCTACGGCAAGGGAAATGCGCTCGGATTCCGGATCGTTGAGCGGCTGCCCCGGCCCGCAGTCGGACATGCGGATGTAGTCCTCGCCCAGTTGGAAGGTTGCCTGTAAAATCCAATCCTTGGCATCTTCCGGCATTGGAAACGCCGGATTGGCGGGCATATCGCCGAACCTGAGCACCTGAAGCACGTCGGATTGAAACGCGCGCTTGTAAAGCTCGATGGCCTCGCCGCAGTTGCCCCGATAGGTAAGATAAGGCCTGATTTTCATAGAGATACCTCCTGTTTTTTTCACAATAGGGAGCCAAAGCTCCGCATATTCCTTACCGCCATCTCCTCTAAACCGGCGGCCTTTACTTGGCAAAATGGCTCGTTTGAAATCGGAAGGGCAAAACGCTCAAACGCCCGGTTGTCCACGGCGACCCGGGCCTTTTCCGAGCGCGGAAAAGGCGGCTTGTCCTCAATCCCCGCATCCAAGGCCGGCATCGTCCCCTATTCTTTCTTCGACCCTGCGAAACGTTTCATCGGGGCTGCACAGCAGAGGCATTACCTTGCCTACATCCGGCCAATCATCCGTCGGGCAGGCGTCATCCGCATAGGTTTCCATTACTTCTCCCAAAAAAGATAATATCTATGGAGCTCCAACCTCTTAATAACCTTGCATGCAAATCCTTGCAGGACAGATACATATCCGCAGTGTTTTACCCCGTTAAGCAGCGCGGCGGTGGGGATATTGACGCTGAACGGCCGGTTTTCAGGATATTGTGCGCCGTCAAATGCTCTTTTATCACCGAGGTATAGATGGCGGACGGCTGCGCCTTTACCGTGCCGCACTGGCCGTGGGGTGCAAAGTTGACTCTTTCCTCTGCTTCGGCGACGATACCGTCACCGGCATGGCGGGCAAAATGCCGTTCTAGCCGATATGCCTCTTCATCCGCATCCTCCCCGCTTTTCATTCCGCTTCAACTTCTCCTGGACGTACGTATATCCCGCCCGCCGCCGCTCTTGCTGCATCGCAAGCCAGGCGTCAAGTCCACACTCCTTCATGGTAAGATTGTCTTTCTCGAGCATGGGGTACTTGTCGCGATCGCCCAGCCAAGCAAATTTTTCACAGGGATAGTCGCCGCACAGTGGGCAGGCGTCGAGCATCCTTTCCTGCGCGCACCGCCGGATCGCACATCCGGGGCTGCCGCCGCCCTGACGGCAGCCAAGGCAACCCTCCCCATCGATGATCATGGTGAGAAACTCCCAAAACTCTTTGTAGTTGGGCATATAATGCCCGAAGGATTCGAAGCCCTGCCTCGCCATATAATCTTTCAGCAGCTTTGCCGTGGGCGCCACGTGTGTGCGCGAATAGCAGTGGCCGCAGTACAGGCCGCAATAGGCGGCCATTTCTTTACCCATGTTATCGCCCTCTTCATTCTTTGAAAAAACACGGGGATTCTTACGGGAATATGCAAGTTTTAGCATACTTTTGCCGAAAATACAATGCGGACGCAACGGCACAAGTGATTTACATATTCATACAGCAAAAAGCGCCCATATAGGGCGCTTTTCATCAAACCTTATTGTTCACATGCGTTATATGGCGTCAGTTCTGAATCACCGGCTGTATTTGCTCGCCGACGAGCGCTTTTTCGACCGTGGGCATAATGAGCCCCGTGAGCGCGATCATCGATTTGGGTTTGGCGGAAAAGTTATCCTGCCTGAAGGGTACGAAGTAGATGTTTTTCGCGTTGAGGAGCTTGCCGATGTTCTGAAGGTTAAATCCCAGAGCGTCGTTTGTGGAAACCGATATGACCACCGGCTTGTTGTTGCGCATGTGTCCCTTCACCGCCATGAGCACCGCCGTATCGGTGATGCCGTTTGCCAATTTGGCGAGGGTGTTGCCGGTGCAGGGGGCGATGGCGATCAGATCGACCATGTTGTTCGGCCCTACCTTTTCGGCCTCTTCGATGGTTAAGATGATCTCCTTGCCGGTTAGTTCGCGGATCTTCGCCCTAAAATCCGCGGCGGCGCCAAAACGGGTATCCTTGCTCGCCGCGTTTTCCGACATGATGGGCAGCACATCCGCCCCGGCTTTTACAAGCGCTTCCAGTTGCGTCAAGATATCTTGGAATGTGCAGAAGGAACCGCACATGGCTACGCCAATTTTAAATCCGTTCCAATCCATATTGTAAGCCTCCGGTTCTATGGTAAGCGCCGCCGCGCTATAAGAATCGCTTCTCGATGGTTTCTTTAAGGATGCGCGCCGCGGTAACCGGGGCGACCTTGCCGGGCAGGCCCGGCAATAGCAGAGCCCGCAGGCCCAGCTGTTTTGCAGCCTCCAGGTCGACGCCTCCCAATGGCGATGCGATGTCGAGGATCAGGCAATTCCTGCTAAGCAGCGCGAGCCGCTCACGATGTAGAATCGGCGCGGGGATGGTGTTGAACAAAAAGGCATATTGTTGCGAGCACAGCGCGTTGTCCAGCTGCGCAAAGGGTACAAAATCGTAGCCATAGGCCTTGGCATACGCCTCATCCTGCCCGCTGCGCGCCTCGACCGCCACTCGCATACCAATTCCCTTGAGCATGTGCGCAAGGATTTTTCCGCAACGTCCATAGCCCAACACTAGGCAACTGTTTCCAAACAGCATAACCTCGCTGTTTTCCATGGCGGCCTGTATGGCGCCTTCGGCCGTGGGGACGGCATTGGCGACGGCAACCTCGTTAAGCTCCATCAAGTCGATTGCGCGGATACCATACTCCCGCGCCATGGCCTCGATTTCCTTTGATATCGCGCCCGCGACAAACACCGCATTGTCATGCGCGCGCATGTTCTCGAATAACTCGATAAAGGTAAGGCCGAGTTGCCCGCTTTTATCGAAAATATGCAGGCCGTCCCGCGAGCAGGGCACGGGACCTATGATCAATTCGTCGTGATAGCGCGGCGCGCGCGACACATCCAGGCCGTCTTGCGCAAAGAGTTCGCACAGTATTTCCTGCCGCCGGTCGCCGCCTAAAATAGCTAATCTATGTGGCGATGTATCCATGGATCGATCCCCTCAAGTCGTCAATTTTCTGCGATGTTTTCTCGCAGACATCGTCCAGCCATTGAAAATCCACATACTGTAAGTACATGTTCTCGACGCGTTCATGGGCGGGTTTGGATGCCGACAAAGCGGCGACGCCCTTTGCAAGCAGTGTTTGGAAGAGCTGTTCGTTCTCGTCGATTTCGCCCTGTACGTGGGCAACCTTCTCTGCTTGCACTAAATCCGAAAGATCCAGGCGGGAGGTCGGCACGGCGCCGGGCGCGTGGTGCCGGTTAACCGTAGTAAAGCTTATGTCGAGCTGAGGCAAAATCAGATGCTCAAGCTTCGTAGGATCGAGCGCGCAATAGCAGCACTCGAAAGAGAAGCCCCGCACCGCTGCCTCGTCCCGCAAGCGGGCCAGCACCAGATCCGCGCCCGCTCCATTTTCGCCTTCCAGCGCTACGATGTCGCCCGTTGTAAGGAGCGAATCCGTGTAGTCGACCACGCCCGAGGGGGCGATTCCGGTGGCAAAATACTTGCGGCTCATGCCTGGCAGCTTAGGTGCATCGCCGGCATTCCCAAAGGTTTTTTCCCGCAACGCCACGAAGAGACGATCGAGCTTTGCCGGACTTTGCGCCTGCCGAATAAGCAGGGCGTTGCCTTCCCCGATCTCGTAAGCGGCCTTGATATACTGGTATGCCCGGTCGACCAGCGCTTTTTTTTCGCCGATGCAGGCGAGCAACTCGTCTTTCCGCTCCCTAACCTTTTTGTCGATGCAGCCCGTCAAATCAAGATAGTCGTCCATCGCCACGGGCAATGTCGGGTCGCCTATGTGTGGCGCGGTGCCGTCAAAGATCGCCAATTGCAAATCCGCATCGTACAGTCCGTCCAAGCTGTCCGGATCGTACGAGCAATGAATGTAGTCGATCCGGTCGCCGTACTCCTCCAACCGCGCGCCGATTTTTTTCATCAGCGTGCTTTTTCCACAGCCTGAGGAGCCCTTGATGTAAATGGCACGCTTCTCCTTGCTCGTCGGAGCGACGGCGTCAAAAAAGCTATAAAAACCATAGCGCGTGTTTCCGCCTGAAAACAGTTGCCTGGACATGAACCCCACCTTTCCGCGGGAAACCCGCTGCATACTTATTTTGCGCTCCCCTCGGGGAGCCGCACTATAACCTATGTGCACGCGGGCAAAAGCGAAACCAAATTGCCGGTGCGTTCCGTCAATATAGAGCAGGAATACTAAACCTTTTTATTTTAGCTATAACTAACAAAGAGATGTTGACAAAGAAGCTATGCGTTTTTTTACGCCGGCCGAAATAAAGAACCACCGCCGTGCGCAGGATGCTTAATAGGGAGCGTGCAATGGCGAGATAGGAAGCGAAGCTTAATTCACAGGGTTTCGAAAGAGAATTGCCTCTGTAGGAGGAGCCCTCCGCCTTCAGCAGAAAAGTAAATTATGGGGAAATCGACAAATAGACCGGATAACGATGAAGGGATATGCGCACGTCTCGGACGCCGACTCCTCGCGTAGATTCGTTAATAATGTCCAAAGTTACGACAGAAATCCGTCTTCCACTGATTCTTCCACGACAAAACGGCATAGGGAGACGGCATCCCGGCCTTTCGAAAAGCAAATTATGGTGCGGTTTTCTTAAAACGCTTGACAGCAAAAGGCGTCCGCAAATACATCGCAAACACCCCCCCATCGTAACTCGAAGTAATCGTGCAACCATAATGCCGCGAAAGAATTTTGTTCACTTCCACCAGTCCCTGGCCCATATGTCCGCTTTTTGTCGTGTATCCGCTGACAAATATGCGCGCAATATCCACCACTTCGCTTGTGGTGTTCGATATTGATACGATCGCTTCTTGCCTGCCTCTCGCTACATTGTTCAGAGTAACGATTACTTGCCTGGGCTCGGAATCAGTGGCATGTTCTATAGCATTGTCGAGCAAGTTGGACAGCACCCGGCACAGATCTAAAATAGGCAAATCGATGTATTGAAAATACTGAACGTCTTTAATCTGCAAATCCACCCCCATCTCTTCCGCTTTTCTCTGTGCACCCATAAACAATCCATACAACGCAGGACTATCCTTTAAATAAATATGCAAATTCAAGCTGTCGTTGATCTGCGTCATCGTATCAAACAGCTCTTCATGAAACGCTTGAAGATCTTCGTATTGCTGGGTTTTGATATATCCATCATAAACCTGAAGTATATTGTTCAGATCGTGCCGCATGCCCTTGAAATCGTCAATATCTTTAAAGAGAAGATTGTTATTGAGCGCCATTCCGCTCATCTGGGCGTTGAGCATACTGATCCGCAAGCTTTGAATGAATATAGCAGTCAAGAACAAAATCATAAATGGATAAAAAAATTGCTCGACAGCCAGCAACACGCTGTGCTGGGATTGAAAGAACAGGTATATGCTTGCAAGCGCTAGCCAAATGAACGCGGCCGCAATAACATTAATCAGTCCTATCCATCGGGATTTTTCATACCCGGCCTCAAAAATCCATTTGAACTTGTGCGCGTTTTTACGGATATAATAGGCAAAATAAAGGTTAATGACAATCGTAACGACGATTAAAAGTATATGTAAGAGGTTATACCCGGTATATGTCTGCAAAACATCGCGCAACAACAAGAAAACATATTCCATCGCATCGGAGGCCAACGTAAAAATCTGCACAAAACAAAAAACGGTTAACGCTGAGCCCGCCACATATTGTTTCGACAGCTTAAGCAAATGGCGCGCCAACAGCATATATACGATCAGCCATATGGGGTTTCGGTATTGCAAGAAGAATTTGCTCCATGTTCTAACAGCCGGGAGCGCCTCCGGTGAAAAAACCATCTGCCATCCAAAGAGCACCAGGTAGTTCGGGATTAAAACGATTGCGGTCAGTATTACGACGAAAAGAGAAAGCCTAAGCGCTCCAAACTCGCCATAATTCAGTTTTTCAAGGTGATAAGCAATGAAAAAGTGGCACAAAAGTATGTAAAATATTTCTACTAGCACCGCCAACAATTGATGATTTAAGAGAATATCAAGAATCCCCACAATCCCGCTTCCCCTCCCATAGCCCTTAAAAGATACACGTACTACCGGCAATTTATCACATCCCCTACAGTTTTTAAAGTGCCGTGTATAGCGTCTACATTTTATACCTATCCGCAATATTGCACGCTGATGGCACAAGCCCATAAAAAAGCGCCCCGTATAGAGCGCTTTAGTCCCATCAAAAAGGCCATGGCTATCGACCGCCGCCTCCGGCTGCGCAGCCCATTAACCGCCGCGGTGTTCCACCTCCTGCCCTATATGTTGAGGCGTCCGAAATTTTTCAAAAGCAAAAGATTCCATACCGCATGGGCGCCTTGCCACCAACGCTCGCTGACGGCGAACTCCTTGGGATAATCCTCCCAAACCCACGAAATGTCCCACGCGCCGCCTCTGTGCCGGGTGTCGATCAGGTAATCGAGTTCCATATCCATAACAGCTTCGTTACCGGCATAAAGCGGATTCTCCGGCGAACGCATGTACATGGACGGGCGCATGGAGTAGCTCCCCCACTTTGCCGCGTCGCGCTCGATGGCGGCATCTACTATGGCGCGCAGTCTTTGCTTAAGATAAGCGCCGTCAAACCGCCGTGCAAGCCCTGCCTCCAAAAGATCGCACAGCAGCGCTCCATATGCCCCGATCTCGTGATTTTCCAGCACATCCGCGCCTCGAAGTTTTTCCATCATTCCATCCGCCACCATAACGGTTTTCGCATACAGAGAACTTTTCTCGTCTCCACAGCGAAGAATATAACCCGCCAAGTTGCCCGTGGCATGGTAACCGTTTTGCCGGTTGTTTTCCTCGCTGTAGGCCCACCAGGGCGCGTGGGGATAGGCATCGTTGGAGGGAATGGTAAACGGCCAGCCTTTATCAGAAAAGCAAGAGGTCGTTTCCAAGTAATGCAGCGCTTTTTGTACCATAGGGTGAAGAGGATCATATAGCTCCAATTCCCGAAAGACACCGATGGCCTGTCCCACATTATAGGGCGTCGAGTTCGGGTTCCAGTTATCACAATCGATGGCGTTGCCAAACCCGCCATCCTCGTTTTGATAAGCGCTCAGCGCCTCCAGCACCGTGGCCTTGTCGCCATTTTCGAAGTGAAATTTCCATCTTGCAAGGTCGATAGGGCGCGCATTCCGGTACATCCACCTGCGGATTTCTTCAAAAGACCGTGCATCAAGTTTTTTCATAGTCGCTCCTCCTACGCTCGTGCGATGAACAATAGCTCGGCCCTCTTATGGTAGCCCTACATATTAAAATAGTCATTGTAAAAAAGGGACGCGTTCCGCAGATATTCCTGTGGGGAAACGCCGCACACCTGGCGAAAATCGCGGATAAAATGCGATTGATCGTAATACCCTGTCTCCGCGGCCACATCTGCGGATCGTACGCCTTGCGTGGTAAGCAGTCTGAGGGCATAGTTTACCCGCGCGATGCGCGCGAACGCCTTGGGGCTTGCCCCTATATGCTGCATAAAGAGTCGGCGCATATGCTTTTCGCTATAGAAAATTTCCCGTGATATCTCTTTCATGCCGATATTGCCGTGTCGAAGCAGGATATTGCGAGCGATTGCCCCCACGCGATCGTCGTGCCGATCGCCCCGAAGATATGCAAGAAATATGCGATCGACTGCTGCAATGAGCGAAGATACGCTGTCAGATTCTGTTACTGCAATTTCAAGCGCGCCGAAAAGTGTCCGATTGAGCGTACTCAGCTCGAACGAAGAATCGAGCAGTTCGTGCTGATCCATCGGCATAAACGGATAAAGGCCGCCCGGGCGGAACTCGATGAGCAGCAGCATATGCATCTTGTTTGCGTGGAGGCCTACGCAAGACGCCTTTGTGTTGACTCCGCGCAAGCCGCCAACAATGCCGCGGCCATCGAACCCCATCGTCAGCGTAGAACTCGCCGACGGCAAAACCGTATAGGCATCCGGCATAGCGGCCGGCGTCGGAAACGTAATCGTATAATTGGAAATATAGGGCTGCAAAAGCGGGTGTACGGGCACGTATGCGTAATTGTCTCCCCGCTCATATATTGCGCCTCGATATGCAGATATGGCTTCCTGAGAAAGCATCGAAACCCCTCCGATACTCGCCGCGCGTTGCGTCCGCGCCACCGCTGTTTTCTAAACCCATATATAAAAGCGCTAAGCTCCCTCCGCGCACCGTATCACCTGCGCATAAGCGTCGCTTTCCGGATCTCCCGGGCGATCGCATCCATGTATGCGTCATTCGTACCGCAGCATCCGCCGACGATTTTCAGATCGATCTTCTCGCACAGCCTCATGGTGCTTTGCGCAAGACGTTCCGGATTCGACGCGCGAAGCTCCTGTGCGTCATCTAATTCCTCCGGCGACAAAGGGGATGCATTTGTCTGTATGCCGCAAAGCCTCTCCCTCACCTGTGCCGTCCGGTTGGATGCGAGCGACAATCCCCGGTATAGAATATCGGGATGAACGCAGTTCACCATGTAGCACAAAGGACTCGGGTCGGTTCTGGCGTCGATATAGGCGATAGCCTCACCAATCGGCGTACCGTCTATGAGTCTTCCATTTCTTCGAATCATAAAGCTTATGATATAGGGCTTTTTTGTCGCGGATAGCGCCCTAGCCATTCCCGCGGCTTCCGTCAAGGCCGGCATAATCCCGGCGAAAAAAAAGTCGATCCCATTCGCGGCGAACAATTCCGCCTCCCATGAGTGAAATGCCTCCGCCTCGGTTTCGGATAAGACATCCGTCGCTCGATATGCATCTCCTTTGCAGCCTACCAGCGCTCCTACGTACATCTCGATCTGCCCATTCCGGCGAATATCGTGCAAAAAGCGGACATTATCTTGAACAATTCCCGAATCAAACCGCGAAGCCGCAACGCGTTCGCGGTTTACGCGCCGCGTAGGTGTTGTCGCCAAAAAAGGTAGGGCAAATCTCTTGGCAATGTGCATATATCCGTTCCATAGGGTCTCCAACGCACACTTCGCCCTCTCATCGTAAACATGGGCGGCCAAGGCCACATGCTCATCCGGCCGGATATCGAACTCTCGCTTGAGGCGTTCGCCAAGAGCGCCTTCCATCAAAAGAATATCTTCTTGAAACGCCTTTATCAACCGCAATCTTTGCCCTCCTCGCCAAGCACCATTGGATCATACCACTTTTACGGCGTGCCGGGCAAATACCTACGCGCACAACATGCAGGAAAAATACTCCGCCACTTTTCTTCAGGCACTCGTTCCGAAGAATGCTGTATGTATGATATGGCACCTTCGCGCTTATCCACGTGGGCTATAGATGCATGAAAAAAGCGCCTGCACCGATTACAATGGGCTTATATAGCATTGGATGAAAATTCCATGTCAAACATGATTTCCGAAAGAGAGAGTCAGCACTGCAATATTTCGCGAGCCAAGGCCCAATATTGCTATATAGCGTAAAGGAGGAGCTAGAATTGATCAAAGAATTGCCTTTTTCCTTCAATATCTCTATGAATAATATGATGATTTATGCATATCCTCTTTCCATTATGGCGGCAAATCCCAAATTAAAACCATGGGTCATGGAGAATTATATAATACCGCATACCTATCAACCCATAAAAGACTTGCCCACTTTGCGAATGTGTTATATGGATGCATATAGTTTTTCCGAAAGCTCAAATCCACAGTCGTTTATTCACCAGGATAATTATGTGCAAAATTATGTTGCTACTATCGATATATGTGGTTTTATCAAGCACATGATAGACGATAATAAATATGTGATTGCATTTTCCGACGACTATTACCTGCCTAATTCAAGCTTTACGATGCACTATCTTCACGAAACACTATACTATGGCTACGACGACGACCGCGATGTATTCAAAGCCGCCGGGCTGAATCCGGCAGGGGCCTATAGCAACATTGAGCATGCTTTTGACGACGTGCGCCGAGCTTTTTCTGAAGGCCACACTTGTGAAGTGCATGGAAATATTGAATGGGCAAGGAGGCATAGAGTCATTGTTTTGTCGGTTCCTGATTATACACTGGATTATCCTTACGACCGCCGGAAAGTTATCAATAAATTAGGAAACTTTTGTGAAGGCAAGGCCGATGATGTCGATATATTTCGACTCAATATCCAAAACAGGGGAAAGTTCTACTTTGGAATTGACTATTATACTTTTATTGCAGACAACTTGACTGCAGATTATGGATCTTTCCGCTACATACACCATATACATGAACACATCTCGCTCTTACACGATCGCCTCCTCTATCTTTTGGCCGTAGTCAACAAACCGACAAGTATTCTAAGCACATTCCATAATGTTACGAAATCCATTGGGATCCTACGGCTCAAGGGCATAAAGGGAATGCAGACAAGCGATATAAGTTCTTCCGAAAAGCTTATACGTGAATCCAGAAGTCAGCTATATAGTTATATAGAAGATCTACGCAAGTGCATTGAAGATATTCTTGACGAAGTGCGTTAAGAGAATCGATTCATTATACGCTCTCAGTGCCTGATACCAACAATATTGACAAGCACATGCAGCAAAAATGCCAAACACCGACATAGTGTATGGCATTTTTGCTGCGTATAAAAGGGGCCCTTCCCTATCCCATGGTTGACGGGCATGGCGCCGCTCAAAACCTACTTAAATACCCAGTATCGAAAGCAGCTTGCCTTTTTCATTGCGACCGGCGTCGACCGTTCGGCGTATAGGCCGCCTTCAGAGGTTTTGTTTTCGCTTTTAGGCTTTTTCCAGCCGCGGTGATTTTTACTTTGGGGGCATAGGTGCAATGGGTATCCATATATCTACGGAAACCGCACCGTCCTCCTTACGGTACCAGCACGCCTGCTTTGGCTCCTCATCGATCACATACCCGGAATTAGGTAGCCATGCAAGCACGGTTTGTTTCCACGCCGAGGCGATAATTTCCGGGTTTTCATTCATGATTTCATACGTAAATACGACCCATGTCCTCGCGGGGATCATCATGCTTTTATAATCAGAAGGAAGCCCTTCCCATGGCGCTTGAACACATACAATAAAATCAAAGCTTCCATCCGGCTTATCGACCATCAGGGAGTGGATCGTTTCGCCATGTTCGCTAAGGCTGACGAGCTGCTTCGGGATAGCGCAGCCGCTCTTGAGGGAAAGCGAGGTGACTCCCAACACCTTATGCTCGCAATCCTCAACGATCCGATAATCAAAGCCCACCCTCCCCTTGACCGTAATGTCGAGTGAGATGCGGGGATAAAATTTTAACCGTACATTGCCCGCCTTTGCCTCGGATGGGCTGGCGCCGTGCATAGCTTGAAAAGCGCGGGCGAATGCGCTGGCCGATTCATAGCCGTATAGAGTGGCGACATCAATCACCTTCACCGAAGGCTGCCTAAGCCGGAAACCCGCCAAAGACAAGCGGCGCCTGCGGATATATTCGCTAAGCGGCGTTTCGGTTATATATGCAAAGATCCGCGTAAAGAGATATTCCGAGCATCCGGCGATCCGGGCCACTTCGCTGATCTCTATTCTATTTTTCAAATTGCTTTCAATAAAATCCAACGCGGCATTCATGCGTTTGAGCCAAAGCATATCCAATTTCCATCACACCTTTGTTTTCATGCAAGTCCATTATACCACATTATCGTGCAGAAAATGTGGCGCGCACGGCTATTCAACATGATATGCTCACCCTTGGCGAACTTGAGGAGGTGCGATCATGCCCAGAGCGAAGTGTGGCAAGCTTTCCCGGCGTATACAAGGTTGGCGCGGCACCTGCCCTGTATGTGGCAGGAAACGAGTAAAGACACTTTGGCACGCCGTCCTGAATGGGGAAGGCGTCAATGCGTGCAAGGTATGCAGCACGCGAAGCGAAAAAACGGCTTAAACATAAAAAAGCAAGAGGCTTTCCAATCGATTCGATTAGGAAGGCCTCCGTTTTTTTGTTTGAAAGCGCATCTTACCCGTAGCGCTACATTGGGAACCCTCTCCGGATGACCGGTAAGGCGGCGTTGCATTTCACTATTTGTATGGGCCGTCATATGGGATAGATGGTTTAGGCCGGATCAGGTACGCGGTACAAATATTTGCACATCGGTCACAAACAGTTGCCATCGATCCCCCTATTCGTCCAAGAACTCTACCCGAAGGTCTCGGTAGCAGGATACGTGCCTATGCATCGGCATTCAAATGTGAATACTGGTCGTTTACGCGGCTTATGAAAGCGGAATAGGCTTATCGAATCGAAAACCGACGAAGAGTTTAATATACAATGCATAGGGCCGCCAAAGGTCGCTTCAAGAGCATGGCCGCGAGGGATACTAGACCTCTTGGAAACTAAAGGCGGGGGCGCGCGCTAGGCAGGAAGTACCGACGCCGCATTTTTAGGCGATGGAACCCTGCCGGAAGCAACATCAAATGCTAATCTGCGGGCGATTCCGGCGGACATATGCCTGCCGACTAAACATACACGCAGCCGATCCTACCCTACGCAAAACCATAGATTGCTTCCCATCATCATATTTTTACATGCTCTCCTCACGCCTCCATGTACACTCAATGTAAATTCGTCAGCAAATAGCAAGTTATCCCCCATGAGGGTCTACTTTTATTTTATAAACCTCCATATAAAAGGCAAGCAACGATATGCCAAATAATCCAGTTTCCCGTTGAAGAAAATGGGGCGCCGGTGTGCAGATAACCATCGTCAACTCTGTACAACGCATAAACGCATGCCTTATTGCGGCAATGCAAATCATTGCGGCCTATAGAGGTTTGAATAATTGAGCAGTCTATTCTATGGTATACTTATACTTTCAAATAATTTATTAGTATAGATGTACGTCTCTAATCATTCATCGATAATAGAATTCCAGAAAGAGTGGATGTGCTTGAGTAGCAAATATCAACAAGAGCGATATCCTCTATCCGATATGCAGAAACTTATACTGTTTGTTTGCTTGATGCACCCGAAAGAAGGGCTTTACAAAGAGCAGGTTACCATTGGATTGGAGAAGCACTCTACTCAGCATATCAAGAATGCCTCGATGGAAATATGCACGCGTCACTTTGCCCTAAGAGCCAGAATCCCCTGGCAGAAAGAAAAGGCATCGCGGCTCGTAATCAGTAACGATGTCCAATCAATTCGCACAGTTCACTGCATAGATGAAGCGGATGTGGAAAGCGTCATGCAGAAGTGCTGGCAGACGGGGGTAGATATAGAACAAGAAAGTTTTCGTATCACGATCGCCACGCTTTCCAATAAAACGAATTATATCATCTTAGACTTCCACCACATCTTTCTGGATGGTTGGAGTTTGGCTATCGTGATCGAAGAATTCTACCATTGCCTTGCCGGACAGCCTCTGAATACATGTTTTGACGAGCATCAGGCATATGCGGAATATCTTGATGCCTACGAATGTAAGAAAACTCGCAGTCAACCCTTGAGGAAGAATTATTTTTTGCCCTATACGCATAAATTCCCCCTAGAGGGCATACCGGCCGAAAAAGCTCAAATACAACAAATCGACGTACCGTATGACGGAAAAAATAGCGCGCCTATTCGAGAGGGCCCGCCAAGAATCCGTCACCATTGCCGCCTGCCTTTACTATGCTTGGGCAAAAATGCAATTCACTCTGCTAGGCAGGAAAGAAACCGCCTTTGGCGTAACCATATCCGGCAGGAACCTTGGCACGAATCATGTGGATAAGCTGGTCGCCATGCTCATCCAAAACCTTATTCTTTTTACATCCCAAGATATCATGCAACAAAAACCTTTTGCCGCAATACGGTCTATCTTCGCTAATTTGATCGGAATGCAAGAGAATGCGCCTGGGTTTTACCAATTTACACAGGCGAATCCTCTACTTCGCGCCGCCCCTATTGAGTCGATCGTTACATTTCAAAACTACCCTTTTGATCAATCGGATAGCTCGTTCATAAAAAATAATTGATAAACCGAAGATATTTCAACCAAATTTTGCTATCATGGGCAATACGTTATCACAAGAACCATTTTTTTACTTTTCATATAATTCATTGATCTATGATGATTCTATGATTAAGAAAATCGTGAGGAATCTGGATGAGGGCATTGATGCCCTCGTCGAAAGGCGCTCATAGAACAGGCATGCATGGCGCCTCACATGGCGCATCCATATGATATACAGGCGAATAAACATTCACACATGCAAGGGGTCGACGCTTGCCGATCCCCTTGCATGCTCATGCTTTATCGCAGCATCAAAATATTCATAAGAACCGAGTGCTCAATATCGATCGCTTCTCCTCCCCGCGATACTTCCGTCGGATGTATGCCCAAAGCGGCGATTTGCGCCATCACTAAAAACGATCTGGCTAAACTCCGCTTCAAAACACCCACCCCTACCATGTCATGCATCGTCAATTGCATGATCGCCTCAAAGACGATATGTTCCCCATCGGCTCGGTCAAGCTTTAGGTAGGGACATCCGGCGTAGTGGCGCAGAAAACCGGTGCGACCGCCGCATCGCCCAACGGCATCCATAAAGCATCTATCACAATCGGCCTCTGCCGGTCAGTTTTGATGCATTGGGTTGCGCAAAGGTCGCGGTGAAGCATGGATGGAGGGAGGCATGGCCACCATCCATTTACAGCTCTCATTGACGCCGCGCACTGCGCACACTACGTGCAAATATGCAACCAGGCATGGGCGTTTCCTTTTCAATGCCATGCTCCCAATCAGTGTAGCAAATACGCTGCGACAGGTTTTGCCCGCCTCCTCATTAAGTAGCCAGCTGAAATTTCCCACTGTAAATTGCGTATACCGGGTAAATGCATGTTCGGAAAGGCAGATCTTCGGGAGACAAACTTTGAAGTACAAGACGAGCGACTAAAAATAGATATCCAAAAACAAACGTATTGGCGCACTTGCCACGAATGCAGGCCGCTCTTATCGAGCGCTCGGCGAATCTCCGGAAGACGATGGCGATGCGCTTATTCAGAATGGGTGAAAAAAGCGATTTGCTTGATCCCGACAAATACGCACGGATTTTGGTTGCGACTACCTGCTTATTTATAGCGTGCGAGAAATCATGAGCTTTGGATTATCGTTCCGGGCAATTCCCGATTCAAGAAAGATAATATATGTAAAAAAATATTACCTGCGGAATGCGCGCCTTGACAGCAATCGAGCTTAGGAAAGATGATGAAAGAGACTTTATCGGCAAGCCGTTTGATGCCATGGAGAAATTCATAATAAAGCCGGTGGAAAACACACAGGAAGAGGCGCGGCATAAAATACTCTTGCTAATTATATCGACAAATGAATAGGCTTTTTAGCGGACAGTATCCACTAAAAAGCCTATTCATCGAGTTTCTGGCGTGCCTGGAGGGATTCGAACCCCCGACCTTTTGGTTCGTAGCCCGAAAGAATACCCTCCTCCATTGCATCCCGTGCATAGGACGCGCCTATTCACGGGCTTTTACATGCTAATCCTGCATTGCTTGCATGTAGTATTCGTCCACGTCTCCCATTTCCCGCGTACAAACCACGGACATCACCCGCATACAATCACGTACAAGTTCCCTTTTATGCTGGTATGCTGATGCAGCTCAATGGCAGAGCGTAAAAAAGATATGGGTTTGACTCCCATCATCAGTAACGATTAACGAAACGAAAAAGCTGCCAATGTCCGGTAGTGTGTTTATGTCCCATAAACACACATTTACCTTTTTTAGCTGTTGGATGATAATCGCATCAATCATGAACTCTCCTCTAGCAAAACAATCAATCCCTATACAAGATAAATAGCCAACACATCACACATTGGATCGGTATACCGTCTCTTAGCCACAGTAATTTCGACAACAGATCGTATATCAGCTGTATAAAAAGGGGTCACTTTGTGCACTGGCTTTCGCTCTTAATAAAGCCAAATATCGACTTTTCAAACACTTTGGACTTTGCCATAACTATCAGGCGTTTTACATCATCACTATTGAGCCAAACCCCATAATAGGGCATTGCCTTTATGCGTTCAACTGCTTGTCTGTTTTCGGATAAGTTACCTGAAATCGCAAAGCATGTTCTGCGGCTTTCTTTGTAGCCGTGAAATTCAGAATAGACCATCAAGTAGCGAGATATAGCATCAAGGATTTTTTCATTTATAAGCTTATCTTTGTAGGTCTCCCACATTTTTCGCCTAAACCTATCAATGTAATCAATTTGGCTAGTTAGAACAGAAAATACTTCTTGCATTCGAATAAAATAATCGCAGTTCGAATGACTTCTATCGCAATTAAAGCATCTCGTTGCACAAAGGTCCATAGTCAGTCCATTAACACAGCGACGTACACCATCATAAACCAAATTGAGTATATTCTCAAATTCATACTTTCCATCAACACTCTTATCTGTATACAGAACCAAGGCTTCTTTAGGCGCATCAACAAGTCGGGCACTAAAAAACTCAAATTGTGAAGAGATGTAATCAACAAAGCACCAACCAGCAGGTGTCAATTTTACAGTTATTTCTTCAGCTAATGCAGAGTTTGCTAAAGAGGAAGGAATGTCATTATTTTCGATGCCGCGCACAAATGATACGAAATACGCCCATTCACTTACAGCACGGATTTTAAGTTCGTTGTTTTCATCATCTATACTTAAGCGACGCAAAGTGGATATAATCTGATCTTTTTCAAAGTGAATGCTACATGCTTGTATCACTTTTGCTAAGCTCATGCCTTCATAATCAACATCGGTTTTGGGGTTGAAAACTTGATCCCAATATAGTAAAGAAAGAATAAACCGCATTATGCTATACTTTTCCTGCCCGTCGAGATAATCAAGTCCAAATAATTGTAAGTAACCGTTATCTACATAATTATCAAAAATATTTTTGAATATAATCATTCTTGAGGCGTTAGTAAATATGTCGTCTGCTTCACCTGAGTGCGAATTGTTAAGCTTCAAAACATGATCCATCCAAGTTTGACCGTTGCATTTCTTATTGTATAGAGACTTTAACTCTCGTACTGCTGTACGAAAATCGTTATTAAAGAAAGGCAAGTACTTAAGCGATACAAATTTTTTTAGGTCGTCGTCATTAACATCATACGATTCTGATTGCAAATACGTACTTACAACACGGGAAGGGATGAGTAGTTCTACAACTTTCCTAACCTCTCGTGCGAAGCCTGTATCTATTTGATTCACATGTAAATATTTCAATTTCTTCAATATCGCTTCAATAGTAAAATTATAGTAGCGCCTGACAAATTTATATTTGTCTTGGTCACCAAATACTTTCCCGTCCATATGGATTGAAGTTAATGCTAGCTTTGTTGTTGGGCGAACGCACAAAACAAAAGTGAAATCCTTCATGAAATCTAAGGGTATGCCAAACGCATCAGTGCTCTGCTTCTGAATTGTATCAAAAAGACGATGGAGTTCCGAGATAATCTCAAAATACTGATCGCCAATAATTGAACTAGAGCTTGCGATATAAGCTTCAATATTATCAAACACAATTATGTACTTTATATTCTTCCGCTTGCTGATTTTTCGCTTCGTAATTAACAATGCAGTATACAAGGCCAACTTGCTAAAGTCATTCGAATGATCGAAAACAGATGAAATGATTTGAGAATACGAGTAATCATCTTCTGTAAGTTGTCCAATTTGGGCAATCAGTATTTTGGCATGAGATTGGAGTATCTCAACGTTACTATCGACCAACGAACCTATTTGGAGTGCTACAATCTTGCGCAACGTATTGCAAAAATCATTATACCAATCGTAATGATGGTTTTTGGCAGCATGAAGCATTTTTCTAAGTAGTTTCCTGAATTTTTGCCTCAAATCCTCTGAAGGGAAATGTTGCTGTAGCTTATTGTCTTGCGAGTTTGTATGTGACTTCACACAATTTAGTACAATGTAGTCTATAGTCAGATTGCGGCCGTCATGTTTCATACTATGATATTTGTTCGCAAGGCTTTGTAGAAATGTCGTTTTACCCGTTCCTGCTTCACCAAGTAAACAAAGCATATTGTGTTCAACGCTGCTAAATAAATCAACTGCCAGGTTGTTTATCTTCTCTTCATTTTCCATATTATCAGGAACAAAAAAATGTTTGTAGAATAAACTAACCGGCATCTTACGGCTGATTGCTTCTTCACCGAGTGGGCCAGATAACAAATAAGATACAGCACTATCAGTGTGACAGGTTTTCAGGCTTTGCAGAAAGTCATCCTCCGTATAAATAGAATTTGGCTCATCATCGATCTCTTCATCAAAATAAGTAGATGGAATTAAGCTATATGAAGCTTTATTGAAATTACCCAATGGTGATAAAGTCACATTCACCCTACCAAAGTGTGAGCTTGGCGACCAGTTCGTTGACCACTCATATGCCTTGATTGCTGTTGAGTAATTCTTTTCATTGAATGTGCCTACAGAAAAACTACATTTTACGTTATGTGCATTCTTGATACATCCCATTGTAATGCATCGGATATCATTAAGCTTATAATGGCCGGTTACATGAGAATGCCCGGATAGCAACAACTTAATTTTATACAGCCCAAAATAGTATGTAATGAGGACGCGTTCTTTTTGATGAATAAAGTCAATATTATGATGTGACACCGCAATTGTAGGTTTTTTAGTATCTAAAGACTGTATAGCCGATAAAACATGGTTATGCCCAATAAACAAACTCCCCTCATCAGTTTTACTTTCAATGCTTAACAAAGAAGAGTTTAAAACTAAGAAATTCATGTCACTAAACTGCACAGTGTAATGAAACTTTTCGGAAAAACCATGCCATCTTTCGGCAAATGTCTGTGGCGAATAAAGGAGCTCGAAAACCCGGTAATAGAATTCGAAAGCACCAATAAGTTGCTTCTTAACGTCGTAAAAATTAAGCTGTGATAAGTCTCCCTCATCAAGCCGTTTTGAGTATTCTTCTTTGAATCCCCTAAGAGTGTACTGTCTTCCATCCTTCGTGCGGTCAAGATCATGATTCCCTGCTGCGACAATAATCTTATCTCGATTAGTCACGCCGACTGTTTGGGCTAAGCTAATAATTCTGGCAACAATAAGTTGCGAATCCTGTTCGATGGAGTCACTACTCTTGCCCTTTGCGAAACGCAAATCCCCTGAGATAATTACATAATCGACAACTATTTTTTCACTCTTAAGATAGGCTTCCATTTGTTCGATAGGAAGCGACTCGTAAGGATATGCATTTGAATCAACATGGAGATCGGAGATATGGAGCCACCTCATGTCGACCACCCATTTGCCTTTATTTTACCATATGTTTAACAATATTACCATTAACGACATAATAAAGCAATATACTACGGCTTTTGGTTCAGGGCAAATTTTTGCGATCTACAGTTTTTGATGACGAGATCATCGCATGGCGTGCCGCAGATCAAGATGCCCAGCGTCACCACGAGGGAGCAAAACCTAAGCCGAGGCGTGACGCCCGGTAAGCAAATCAGTCTCGGCAATGAGCAGAGGGAAATGCCTCTGCTCATTGCCGTTAGTACCTCATCAACACGTAAAGAGAGGAGTTGCCATGACAATAACCAAGACCATAGCGATCTGCAACCAGAAAGGAGGCGTGGGCAAGACTATCACTTGTATCAGCCTGGGGGCTGGCCTCGCCCGCGAGGGTAAGCGCGTGCTCCTTATTGACCTAGACGCGCAGGCGAACCTCACCATGTCGCTGGGCTACCAGTCCCCGGATAAACTAGATACCACAATCGCCACGATGATGATGAAGGTTGTCAACGATGAACCTTTCCAACGCAGCGAAGGCATCCTGCGACACCAGGAGGGCTTCGACTTCGTACCTTCCAATATCCAGCTTGCCGCCGTCGAACCTGCCCTAATGAACGCCATGAACCGCGAACGCGTCCTGCGGAACTATCTATGGAAGGCGAAAGACCGCTACGACTTTGTGCTCATCGACTGCCTCCCTTCCCTCGGTCTACTGACTATCAACGCACTTGCCGCCGCCGATAGCGTCATCATCCCGGCGCAAGCGCATTTTCTGAGCATGAAAGGGCTGGAAATGCTCACGAAGACCATCACCCGCGTGAAGGAGCAGATCAACCCAAAGCTGTACATTGAGGGCGTTCTGCTCACGATGCTGGACAAGCGTACCGTCATGACGCGGGAGGTGGAAGCGCTTATCCGTGGGCAGTTTGCGAAGCTGCATATCTTTGAAACGGGGATACCCGCGTCGGTGCGCGCGCAGGAAACCGGCCCGGAGGCGAAGTCCATCTTCGCACACGACGAGAGCGGGAAAATCGCCACCGCGTATGCGGTGCTCACGCAGGAGGTTATACGCAATGGTACGAGGCAGCGCAGCCAAAATCCAAGTCTCGGCTGATATAAGCGACCTGTTCAAATCCACCGGAAGCGCATCCGCTCTGGTACCGGACGGCCAAACGGTAGTTAGGATACCGATAGACCAACTGCATCCCTTCCCGAACCAGCCTTTTAAGCTCTATGGCGAAAAGCAGATGCAGGAGATGGTAGAAGATGTCCGCAAGATCGGCGTCCATACGCCGATTCAAGTACGCATGCGGCCAGACGGCGACGGGTACGAGATCATTGCGGGTCATAATCGCGTAGAGGCTTCGAGGCTGGCCGGAAAGGATTCCGTGCCAGCCCTTGTTGATGATCTGGACGATGAAGCCGCGATCATCCGCATGGTCGATAGTAACCTCAATCAGCGGCAGCAGATACTTCCGAGCGAGAAAGCGTTCGCCTTCAAGATGAAGATGGAGGCATTGTGCCGACAAGGAGCGCGGACTGACTTAACTTCGCCGCAAGTTGCGGCGAAGTTCCGAAGTGACGATGAAGTAGCGAAAGAAGCGGGCATCAGCGGCGACACGGTGCGTCGATATGTGAGCCTGACGCACCTCATCCCCGAACTGCTCGAACGCGTCGATGCCGGTAAGATGGCCTTCTCTCCCGCCGTCGCGCTGTCTCACCTTGCCGAAACAGAACAACAAGACCTGTTCAAGATCATGCAGATGGATGAGGTATCCCCCTCGCTAGAGCAAGCCGAGGCGTTGAAGGCGATGTCTCCCGTTGGACTCAACTACGAAGCGATCCACGCCATCATGCGGCAGGAGAAGGGCAACCAAAGGAGCGTCGTCAAGGTTGATCTGGATCGGCTACATTAAGAGAGGCAGAAAAGAAGAGGAGTGGTAAAGTAAAGAAGGAGGGGGAATCCATGTCAGGAAAGCGTCCACGGCGAGAATACACGGAAGAATTTCGAAAACAGATGGTTCAGCTCTACCAATGCG
>JAVBNW010000081.1:0-36609 GCA_031551255.1 Eubacteriales bacterium
GAGGTAGGAAATGGGCGCGAGCGGTCTTCGTCGTCCTCAATCCTCAAAAGCGCCGCAGTGATTTTGAGAAAGAGGAGGGGCCACGAAGCGGACATACCTCGACGACACCTCAGTGTCATCGGTGTATGTAGCGCAGTGCGCCCCGACGACTTGACACCACATCCGGGCGCGCCTATACTTAGCCGAATGGGAACGGATTGGCGAATGCCGCTTTGCCGGGCGTCGATTCTCCGACAATACTCTATAAAAAGGAAGTGATCTCCATGTTGACACAGAAGCCGCGCGGAACCCTGGATGTCTTGCCGCAGGACAGCGCAAAATGGCAGCTCGTCGAATCGATCATGCGCGAGGTGGCCGCCCTGCACGGTCTGCGCGAAATCCGCACGCCGACGTTCGAACATACGGAGCTCTTCCTGCGCAGCGTTGGCGACACTACCGATATCGTGCAAAAGGAAATGTATACGTTCAACGACAAGGGCGGGCGCTCCATCACGTTAAAGCCCGAGGGCACCGCGGGAGTCGTGCGCGCGTTTGTAGAACACGGCATGTACAACGACCCTCTGCCGGTGGGGCTTTACTATGTTTCCAGCCTCGTGTTTCGCTATGATACGCCGCAGGCGGGCCGCTACCGCGAACACCACCAGATGGGCGTAGAGGTATTCGGCGCGCAGGGCGGGGCTTTGGATGCCCAGGTCATCTCCATCGCCGGCGAGGTCATCCGCCGCATCGGTATACGCGACGTGGCCCTGCATATCAACTCGATCGGCTGCCCCGTGTGCCGCCCTCAGTATCAACAGGCGCTGCGCGATCACTTCGCGTCGAACCTTAACGCAATGTGCCCCGACTGTAAGGGGCGCTTCGAGCGCAATCCCCTTCGCCTGCTCGATTGCAAGGACGAGCGCTGCCAACCCTTCAAACAGGGGGCGCCTTCCATGATCGAATGCCTGTGCGAAGATTGCGCCGCGCATTTTGAAGACCTGAAGGCTTCGCTTGATCAACTGGGGCTTCCCTATTGCGTCGATACCAACATCGTGCGCGGGCTGGACTACTACACCCGCACGGTGTTTGAATTCATCGCGCCGTTTGGCGAAGGCACGACCTCGCTCGCGGGAGGAGGGCGCTACGACGGCCTCGTGGAGCAGATCGGCGGGCCGACGATGCCGGGCTTCGGCTACGGCTCGGGCGTGGAAAGGCTGCTCGAGGTTGCCAAGGCGCAGGGGGTGGATCTTTCTCCGCCGCCCCTTTACGACGTGCTGGTATTATCCATGGGCGACGAGGCGCGCACCGAGGCCTTTGCGCTGGCCGCGGGCCTTCGCGAGGCTGGGCTGCGCGCGTCGTGCGATCACGCCGGGCGCTCGCTCAAGGCGCAGTTTAAGTACGCCGGCAAGCTCGGCGTGCCCTACTGCGTAATTCTCGCGCCTGAGGAGATGGATGCGGGCGTCGCGAAGCTCAGGGATATGTCCGAGGGCTCCGAAACCACGCTGCCGCGCGCCGAGGTGATTCGCGCGCTGGTATATTCGTTGAAAAACCGGGAGGAACCGTAAATGAAGCGAACCCATATGTGCGGGCTTATCGACGAATCGCTTGCCGAAGAATCCGTAACACTCAAGGGCTGGGTGCAGCGCACCCGCGACCGCGGGGCCATCTTGTTTGTGTTGCTCAGAGACCGCGAGGGCATCGTACAAGTGACGTTCGATCAGGAAAAATGCTCGGCGGAATGTTTCGAGGCCGCCAAGGCATGCCGGGGCGAATATGTGCTTGAAGTGACGGGCCGCGTCGCGCTCAGAGATGCCGCGGCGGTAAACGACAAGATGAAGACCGGCAAGGTCGAGGTGTTTGCCCAAGAGGCGACGATCCTCAACAAATCCTTGACGCCGCCGATCTATATCGACGACGATCACCCCGACGAGAGCGAAGCCGTGCGCCTGAAGTACCGCTACCTCGATTTACGCCGCACATCGCTGCAGGATACTCTGCGCACGCGTCATAAGGTGCAGGCCGCCATCCGCAGACAGCTGGACGAGAGCGGCTTTACCGAGATCGAAACGCCGATTCTCACCAAATCCACCCCCGAGGGCGCGCGCGATTTTCTCGTGCCCAGCCGCGCGCAGCAGGGCTCGTTTTACGCGCTGCCGCAGTCTCCGCAGATTTACAAGCAGCTTTGCATGCTAGCGGGCATGGACAGGTATTACCAGATCGCCCGCTGCTTCCGCGACGAGGATAACCGCGCCGACCGTCAGCCGGAGTTTACGCAGCTCGACCTGGAGATGAGCTTTGTGGACGAGGCCGACGTGCAAGGCCAGATCGAGGGCATATGGAAGCGCGTGCTTACGGATGTATTTGCGATGGACCACCCCTTCCCCTTGCCCCGCATTACGTGGAACGAGGCCATGAACCGCTACGGCTCCGATAAGCCGGACAGGCGGTTCGGCCTGGAACTTAACGATATTACCGACCTTGCCATGGGCTGTGGCTTTTCGGTTTTTGAAGCCGCGAGGGAAGTTAGAGGCATCAACGCAAAGGGCTGTGCCGCGCGCCTGAGCCGCAAGGATATCGATGCGCTGGGCGAATATGTCAAAACATTCCGCGCCAAAGGACTTGCATGGATCGTCGTCGAGGAAGGAGGCGTGCGCTCGCCGATCGCAAAGTTTTTTTCCGATGAAACGATGGCGGCCATCGTTTCCCGCATGGGCGGCGAAGTAGGCGACGTATTGCTTTTCGTGGCCGACCGCAGGGCGGTGGTTCTACAGGCGCTTGGCAACCTGCGTTGCGAAATCGCCCGCAGGCTTCAATTGATCGAAAAAGACAAGCTGGATCTATTCTGGGTGATCGAATTTCCGATGTTCGAGTGGAACGAGGGAACGGAACGATTCGACGCGATGCACCACCCCTTCACCGCTTCGATGCCCGCGGATGAGGAAAAGATCGACCGGGGCGAGCTCGGCGACGTGCGCGCGCGCGCGTACGACTTGGTGCTCAACGGCATCGAAATGGGCTCCGGCTCCATCCGCATCCACGATGCGGATATTCAGGCTCGCACGTTTAAGCTGCTCGGGCTTGCATCCGATGAAGTGGAGCACCGCTTCGGCTTCCTACTCGAGGCGTTCCGCTACGGCGTTCCCCCGCACGGCGGGTTTGCGTTCGGCATCGACCGCATGATGATGATGTTGCTTCGCAAAGAATCCCTGCGCGACGTGCTCGCGTTCCCCAAGGCGCAAAACGGCTCGTGCCTTATGATGGATACCCCGTCCGACGTATCTCCCGATCAACTCGAAGTGCTCGGGCTCACCGTAAAAGCCGATTTGCCTGAATGAATTTGGGGTATACTGTGCGTGACATGCACCAAAGGACAGCCCGGCTCATCGGCGAGGCAGGGCTATGCGCCCTTTATCAAAAGCGGGTGCTGGTGGCGGGGATCGGCGGGGTCGGCGCAGCCTGTGCGCTGACGCTCGCCCGAAGCGGCATAGGCCGCCTTACGCTCGTCGATTTCGATACCGTATCCGAAAGCAACCTAAACCGCCAGTGGGTCGCCTTCCGCTCGACGCTTGGCCGGCGCAAAGCCGAAGTGGCAGTCGGCATGATCGCGGATATCGATCCGGCCATCGAAGCCGTGCCCTTATGTGTGAAGGTGGATGAAGGTAACGCCGCCGCCCTCATCGCCGGGCACGATATGGTGGTGGATGCGATAGACGATATGGCCGCGAAAGTGGCCCTCGCGCAGGCCGCGACACAGGCACAAATTCCCATCGTATGTTCGATGGGCGCGGGAAATCGGCTCGATCCTACGAGGTTTCGCGTGTGCGATCTTTTCTCCACAAGCGCAGATCCCCTCGCCCGCGCGATGCGCAAGGCGTGCAGGGCGAAAAACATCGGAAATTTGGCCGTCGTCTGGTCGGACGAGCCGCCTATAGCGGTTGCCCCCGATATCTCCGGATTGAGAACGCCCGCGAGCATCGCCACCGTTCCCCCCGCGGCGGGGCTCGCACTCGCCGCGCACGTCATCTCAGTATTGAAAGACCAGACTGCCGATAACCTTTGAGGGGGTGAAGCCTTGGAAGAGACGGGTGTCGTACTGTCCACGAACGGCACGGAAGCGACGGTGATGTTCGAGCGCACGGAGGCCTGCAAAAAATGCGGCGCGTGCAAGCTTGGCCAGGACGGCGAAATGCTGTTGCGCGTCGACAACCGCCTAGGCGCAAAGGCAGGCGATCGCGTTAGCGTTGCACTCGAAGAACGTCAACTCTTCGCCGCAAGCTTACTCGCCTATGGCCTTCCCCTGGTAGGGTTGCTTGGAGGGCTCGGGCTGGGTTCCCTGCTTTCCCGCATGATGCCCGCGCTGAACCCTGATGCCGCTATGGTAGGCGGCGCGCTGGTTTTAACCGCTGCCGCGTTCATGGTAAACCGCATTCTCGAACCCAAAAGGCGCAGCAAGCACAAATACCAACCCGTTCCCGTAAAGATACACGACGAGCATAAGGAGGATACATAAATGGCAAGCGACAAGATCGTCCAGTTGACCGCACAGAACTTTGGCGAATCGATAGCTTCCGGCACGACTTTGGTGGATTTTTGGGCGGGTTGGTGCCGACCCTGCAAGATGATCGCGCCGATCGTGGATCAGATTGCCGATGAGTATGCCGACAAACTTGCGGTAGCCAAGGTGGATATCGACGCGCACGGCGCGCTCGCGCAGCAATTTGGCGTGATGAGCATACCCACGCTCATGCTCTTTCAAAACGGCGTTCCGGTGGATACGATCATCGGCGTCGTGCCTAAGGCCGAAATCGCGTCTATGATCGCCAGGCACATCGGCTAGGCATACACGATACATACTTCTTCCAAAAAACGGGCAGCCTACCTTTCGAGGTGATGTTGATGGAGCAACGCACGCGAATGGGTAGGCTGCTTGACGTAACGGCGCTCGCGGCGCTTTTGTACATTGCGCTGGCGCTGTTTATGGCAGCGCAGTTGCGCAATATGGTCGGCGGGGCTTTGGTGGCGCTGCCGGTGTTAGCGTTGCTTTTATATGCTTATGCGCTGTGGAAGCGCAAAAGCGCCGCCTCTGTCGCCCGGGATAATGCGCATTGGCAGCTGCATAACCTCATGCTCGCTCCCTTTCCGGTAGCATGCAAAACTCTTTCGTTTTTGGTGGCCAAACAACACGGCATCGAAGGGTTGCGCGAGCAGGGCGATCAATGGATCGGCATGTTTGAGGGTAGGCAAACGGCGCTTACGTTTTTGCAAAGGCCGATGGATATGCGGATCGGCAGCGAAGAGATTCTCAGGCTCTATCACGCCTGCTCGAGTGAACGGGTGATCGTCATGAGTTCCGCTCCTTTCACCGGCGATGCCGCGGTTTTTGCCCGGCAGTTAAGAAGCCCCGCCGTCGCCCTGGCCGGGCCTGAAGAGCTGTATCCGCTGCTTAGCGATCTGCCCGCGGACGACGCGGAAAGAGAGAACGATAAAAAGAAGCGCCGCGTCGCAACGCTTCGCGAGCTGCGCATCAGGGCCTGTGACCCTGCGCGCACGCGCCGCTACCTGTTCTTTGGCGCGGCCATGCTCATGGTGTATATAGCGCTGGGTCTTTGGCCGTTTTTGCTGCCGGGGCTTGTATGCGTGTTTCTCGCGGTGATCGCAGGCAGGCAAAGCGCGCGCAAAGAACCGCTGTTCCCTAAGGATTAATGCAAACGAAGAATGCACGCGAAGGCGTGCATTCTAGATAACCGTTAATCAAACCGTACGGAGAGCCTTCGGCGGCCAAAGGGCTTGAAGCCCCTTTGGAATCCCCATCCAGAGAATGCCTGCGCAGGCATTCTCTGGGAAAGTTCTTGCCCAGCTTCTTGTAAGTAACTGGCCGCCGGAGGCTTTCATCGGTCTTTTCGTTTTATTTTGCGCTTATCTAGACTGAAGAGGCGCCGACGGTCTACGTAACTTGGGAGGTTTAGAGGGCCGGAGTCTGAGTCGGCCCAGTGGGCCAATAGACGAGGCGAGTGCCAGTGAACAAGGGAGCGTTGCAAGCGCGGCGCCGCAAGGCAACCATTGCGAACTGAGGATCAAAGCCTTCCAAGTACCATCGCCCTGCGTTTTTGCCGATTGCTCGAAGCATTACCCTCGCCACACTTTTTCGGCAGGGGCCCATGGGGGGACGCGTCTCCCTCGTGCCGCTATATCTTGCTCCATTCGTCGAACACGGCGAGCACGTTGTTAAGGGGATCCTTCGTACCCCATTCGCATTGCGCGAATACTCCGGTGCGAACGCCATGCGGCATCAGCGCCTTCGCCGCGCGGCGAACGCCTTCCCTTACCTGGTCGGGCGTCCCAAACGGCATCAAAAACTGCCTGTCGATCTCGCCCCAGAATGCGATTTTGCCCACATATTCTCTGCCTAACTTTTCCATATCCATGCAGAAAAGCTGTGAGTTGATCGCGTTGACGCCGATTTCGATCATATCGGGGTAGATGGCCTCGATAAAGCCGTCCGAATGGAAAAACACCTTTTTGCCGCTGGATCTGATGATGTCGCAATACTGCCGGTAACATGGCTTGAAGAAGCTGCGCCACATTTCAGGGGAAATGAGCAGCGCGCGCTGCGTGCCCCAATCATCGAACAGCGAAACCGCGTCGGCGTCGGTCGACGCGAGCAGCTTGGCCGCGGCGAGGTTGTATTCGTGGATCATGTCGCGCAGCTTATAGGCGATCGGGTCGCCGGACGCGAGATCGATGAACAGCTGCTCGGTTCCGCGCAAAAACTGCATGCGTTCAAAGATGCCTAAGTTGCCCACGAGCAGGAAGTCGTCCGGATTGTCTCTTCGCTTTTGGGCCACCGGCGAGATATCCGCGCCCTCGATCAGTTCCCAAGGCGGCGCGTACGAACCCACGGCCGCGTCGTCTGAGAGGGTCGGGGTTTTGATCTCGCCGATGACGCCGTCCTCAAAAACATCCCACACGCAACCCCATTCGTCGGTCCACTGCCCCTTACGGCTATAATTGCCGCTCGTCCTTTTGCTCTTACCCCAAATGGACGGCGTACCGGTAATGTCGTCCACAGGGTATTGTTCGCGAAATGCCTTTAGCTCGTCCGGCCTATCCTGGCCAATCCCCGGCAGCGCCCACAACTGGCGCGGAATGCGGTCGACCTCTTCAAAAGCCAATGTGCGCAGCACGCGCTCTTTGCGGGTAAGCGTATCGGGCATGGGAAAGCCTCCCTACTTATTTATATAGGACTTCCTATGGCAAGCGCTACTCCGCGCGTTCCAGAGCCGCTTTGATAAACGCGGTATACAGCGGATGAGCGCGGTTGGGGCGCGACCTGAATTCCGGCTGAAACTGAGCGCCGATAAACCACGGATGGGATGGGATCTCCACTGCCTCGACAAGGCCCTTTTCCTCGTTGCGGCCCACGACGCGCATGCCGGCCTCTTCCAGAGCCTTGATATAGTTGCCGTTTACTTCGTAGCTGTGAAAATGCCGCTCGCTGACGCGATCGTCGCCGTACACCTGCTCAAGCAAACTGCCCGGCTCGAGCTTGCAGCCGTACCTTCCCACGCGCAGATTGCCCAAAACCTGCCCAAGCTCGCGCTCCGCGGGGGGCAAATCGATGATGGGGATTTCGGCCTCTTTGTCGATCTCCGTGGTGTTTGCGTTCATGTTGGCGACGCTCTGCGCGTATTCGACCACCGCCATCTGCATGCCGTATGCAAGCCCAAGGAACGGTATGCCGTTTTCCCTCGCGTAGCGGATCGCACACAGGAAGCCGTTGCTCCCTCTCTGCCCCGCCCCGCCCGGGATGATGACGCCCTGTGCGCCGCTAAGCATGTGCGCGACATTTCCATCGTTTATCTCTTCCGCCTGTACGAGTTGAAGGTCGATATTGGCATCGCAGGCGATGCCCGCGTGCGTCAGCGCCTCTACGGCGGAAAGGTATGCGTCTCTGAGCTCCACATACTTGCCCACCAGCGCAATTTTTACATCTCTTTGCACGCTGCGCTGCCTTTTAACCAGCTCTCGCCACTGCCCAAGGTCGCCCTCGCGCTGCTCCATGTTCAGTTTTTTAAGAACTACGCGCGCAAAACCCTCATCTTCGAGCATGAGCGGCACCGCGTAGAGCGTGTCGGCGTTGCGGTTGATGATGACCGCGTCGCGGTCTACGCTGCAAAAGAGCGCAAGCTTATCCTTGGCATCGTCCGTCATTTCGTATTCCGTCCGGCATACGAGCACGTCGGGCTGAATGCCGATGGAGCGCAGTTCCTTGACCGAATGTTGCGTGGGCTTTGTCTTGAGTTCGCTGGATGCCTGGATATACGGGATGAGCGTCACATGGATGTTGAGCACGTCGCCCGGCTTTTCTTCCCAGCGGATTTGGCGGATTGTCTCCAAAAACGGCTGGCCCTCGATATCGCCCACCGTGCCGCCGATCTCCACGATCAGTACGTCGGGCTTGTCCGCCCGGGCGATAGCGTAAATGCGCTCTTTAATTTCGTTGGTAATGTGCGGTATCACCTGTACGGTGCCGCCGTGGTAGTCGCCGCGGCGCTCCTTTTGCAAGACGGACCAGTAGATCTTCCCCGTCGTTACGGATGAATGCACCGAGAGGTTTTCATCGATAAAGCGCTCATAATGACCAAGATCAAGGTCTGTCTGAGCGCCGTCGTCGGTTACGAAAACTTCCCCGTGTTGGTAGGGGCTCATCATGCTGGGATCGACATTGATATAAGGATCGAGTTTCTGCATCGATACTTTATATCCTCTGCTCTTGAGCAGGCGCCCCAAGGACGCCGCTGTTATGCCCTTACCCAGCCCGGAAACCACGCCGCCCGTCACAAACACAAATTTGGTTGACATCGCATCATCCTCCTCATCCATTCCGCGCAACACAACATATTATTATACAGTTATATAACCGGGGGTGTCAATCGGCACCTGCGCAACCTAGTGTATGTAACCACCGGCACAGGGTTTGAATCATCCTGCAATGTATGCTATACTTGTATTTGCTAAATTCCTGCAAAAGGAGTGATTCCTTGCAATCATCCATCCGGCGACTTCTGTCCGCCCTTGTGGTGGTGGCCATCGTCATTGCAACGCCCCTATCCGCACTTGCCGCCTCGGTTGCCAAGCCGGCCGAGAGCATCGCTGCGTGGAATAGCAACGAGCCTGAAAAACTTACGGCATCCAATCTGTACGCTCAATCGGCCGTGCTGATCGACGCGCGCTCCGGCGAAGTATTGTTCGAAAAAAGCCCCGATGTCAAGCTGAACCCCGCGAGCATCACCAAGATTCTCACGGCGCTGATCGTGCTGGAAAAGTGCGACCTTAACGAAACCATGACGGCCAAGCTCAGCACCATGGGTGAATACGAGCCGACGTGGCTCCCGCTCAAGGACGGCGAAACCTTTAAGATTAAGGACATGCTCTACGGCCTTTTAATGAAATCCTACAACGATGTGGCCGCCGCGCTGGCCGTACATGTGGGCGGCTCTCTTTCAGGCTTCGCCGAAATGATGAACCGCAAGGCGCAGGAATTGGGCTGCACCAACTCCAATTTCGTAGTGCCGCACGGGCTTACGACGAAGGACCACTACACGACGGCGAGCGACATGGCGAAAATCGCCATGGCCGCCATGCAGAACGAAACGTTCCGCAAGATCGTATCCACAAGATCCTACACCATCCCCGCGTCCAACAAGCGCGATACCGAAACCACGATACAAAACGGCAACAAGATGCTGCCCGATAGCGGAACGGACTATGCCTATGAAGGCTGTATCGGCGTGAAAACGGGCTATACGCTCGCCGCGCAGCACACGTTTGTGGCTGCGGCACAGCGCGATGGCGTCAACCTGATCTGCGTCATTCTCGGCACGAGCGGCACGAAGCAGACGCCGGGCGACGGCAAATGGCTGGACGCCCAGAAGATGCTCGATTACGGCTTTGCAATGTATAAGCGCGTCGACATCCCCGTGCTGTACGCGAGCAACCCGGTGCAGTGCAACATAGAAGGCACCGTGGAGGGAGATACCGGCGTTCTCAAGCTCGAGCTTGGCGATCCCAGCCAACTTAGCGGCATCATCGCCCGCAAGGACAGCGGCGAACTAACATCTGAGGCGTTTGAGCGCAGCATTTCCGTTACATACACCAGCGATCTGCGCGCTCCCGTTAAGAAGGGGCAAAAGATTGCGGAGCTTACGTATGCCTATGGCAACGGGCAGACCGCCACCGTCGACCTTCTCGCATCCAGAGATATTCTGCAGGCGATGCTGATCGAGCCCTCTACCCCGGATACGTCGTCCTATATGAATAACCTTGCAGCCCCTCCGACGCTGACGGACATCGCGATCAACACGGAGCAGTCTCCCGCCCGCTATTTAGCCTGGCTGCTGCTGGTGCCCGTCGCACTGCTCATCGGGCTAATCGTCTCGATGATGATGGACGTTTCGCGCCGCAGAAGGCGCCTGCGCGGCCGTATTTCCCGGTCGCGCGGCTATTGATTCTATTGATTCATCAATAACGAACAAAACCCCTGCCGGCGAGTGTGTGCCAGCAGGGGTTTTGTTTCAGCCTTTTGCGTTACCGTATACCCGACAACTTCGTTACGTCGTAGATCGCATCCCCCACTTCCACGGTGACCTTTGCCATCGTGGGCGGATTGGCGGGGCGGTTTGTCATTGGGTTTTCCACCGGCACGTTTACGATGCGATCCACAGCATCCATCCCCTCGGTAACCGCGCCGAAGGCCGCATACTGCCCATCCAAATGAGGCGCGGCGGCCACCATGATGAAGAATTGCGAGCCCGCGCTGTCCATATGCTGCGCGCGCGCCATGCTCAGTACCCCTCGTGCGTGCCGAAGGCCGTTATCGTGGCCGTTGCCGGCGAATTCGCCGCGGATCGACCAACCGGGGCCGCCGGTTCCCGTGCCGGCCGGATCGCCCCCCTGCACCATAAAGCCGGGAATGACGCGGTGGAACACCGTGCCGTCGTAGAATCCATCCTGAATCAGGGTTACGAAGTTTGCCACGGTGTTAGGCGCGGTTTCGGGGTAAAGCTCGGCCTTGATGATATCGCCGTTGTCCATCTTAATCGTTACCACTGGGTTCATTTTTTTGCTCCTTTGCCTCGGCAAGCGCCCATCGGCGGTTGCTCAGTTATATTTGGGCAGCCAGTCTCCATGGCGCTCGATCAGATCGTCGCACATCGAGCGGATATCGTCGATGCTCAGTTCCGCTGCGGTGTGCGGGTCGAGCATGGCAGCCTGGTAGATATGATCTTTTTTGCGGGTGACCGCAGCCTCGATGGTGAGCAGCTGCACGTTCACATTCGTCATGTTCATGGCCGCGCACTGCACCGGCAGCGCTCCGATATACGTAGGCGCCACGCCGGACGCGTCCACCATACACGGAACCTCCACGCACGCGTTGGCGGGTAAGTTGACGATCAGGCCGTTGTTGATCACGTTGCCGCCAATCTTGTAGGGAATGTTCGTCTCCATCGCTTCCATAATGCGCGACGCGTACTCATGCGAACGTACGTGCTCGATATCCTTGTCGTGCAGTACCTCGTCGCGCATCTTACCCCATTTGGCGATCTGCTCGACGCAGCGGCGAGGGTATTCATCCAGTGGGATGTTGAAGCGCTCGATCAATTCGGGATACTTCTCTTTAATGAAAAAGGGCATGTACTCGGCGTTGTGCTCGCTGGATTCGGTGACGTAATAGCCAAATTGCTTCATGATTTCATAGCGCACCATGTCGTTGTGCTTTTCGGTGCGGTTGAGCGCGCGGCGTTTGATTTCCGGATAGAGATCGACGCCGTCCTTTTGAATCTCCAGCAGCCAGGCCTGGTGGTTGATGCCCGCGATCAGCCATTGCACCTTCTCGTCGTATTCCATGTCGAGCCCTTTGAGCAGGTGCTCGGCGCAGACCTGCACGCTGTGACAAAGGCCCACGGTCTTTACGCCGGTGTAGCGCTGCATTGCCCCGGCTAGCATTGCCATGGGGTTTGTGTAGTTGAGGAACCACGCGTTGGGGCATGCCTCCTGCATGTCCCGCGCAAAATCGAACAGCACGGGTATCGTGCGCAATGCGCGGAAGATGCCGCCGATGCCCAGCGTATCGGCGATCGTCTGGCGAAGGCCGTACTTTTTGGGCACATCGAAATCCGTAATCGTGCAAGGATCGTACAGGCCGACCTGTATGGCGTTGACGACGTAGTTGGCGTTTTTCAGCGCCGCTTTTCGGTTTTCTACGCCCAGATACGCCTCGATGTTGACCGGGTTGCCGCTGTTGTGGTTGATGTTTTCTAACATAACGCGGGATTCTTCGAGCCGCTGCGCGTCGATATCGTATAGCGCAATCGTCGAGCCCTTCAGCGCGGGCGTCTGCATGCTGTCGCCTAGCACGTTTTTGGCAAAAACTGACGAGCCCGCCCCCATGAAAGTGATGCGTGCCATGGAAACCATTCTCCCCTCTGGTTCGTATTGCTATCGATGCTGTCATTTTACCGCATATTTGTTTCGCTGGCAACGCACATCGGGAATCCTACCCACCACGAAAATGCAAGGCCCGTATGCCGCGTATAGGCATAATAGCGCTGCCGATTGGGCATTGTAAGAAGAGAGTTTCTGTACACGAACAAGGAATGGTGATATACTGTACCGCATGAACACAAAAATAACGAAGCGATGGATCGGCGCACTGCTACTCATCTCCATGCTGCTCGCGCCGCTTCAAACGGCGTTTGCCGCCTCTCCATCCGATGATACCGATACCCCCACATCCATTACGCCGCCCCCGGCCACGACGCCTGCGCCGACGCCTACGCCTTTGCCGACGGTCAACCCGGCCTATGATCAATTGCTGGTGAAGCTGACCGACCAGGGGCCTATCGTCGAAGTGGTGCAGCAGCGCCTGCGCGATCTTGGTTTTTACAACTATAAGATCACCGATTACTATGGCCAGGTTACCGAAAACGCGGTGAAGGATTTTCAAAAAGCGTGCAGCCTTACGCAGGACGGCGTGGTAGGCGGCGAAACTGCCGCGCGGCTGTTCGCCGACAACGCGCCGCGCCAGTTGCACAACGCGCGCATACCCACCCCCAAGCCCACGCCCACACCCAAGCCCCCGCCCGCAAAGATCTACGGCCAGGCGGTTCAATGGTCTACGGCGAAAACTTTCGTTGCGTGGGGCGGCGGCCCGAAGTTTAAGTGCATCGATTTCCGAACGCAGAAGGTTTACTATCTTAAACGCGTCGGCGGAACGAACCACATGGATGTCGAGCCCGCCACGGCGGCGGATACCGCCATCTTAAAATCTTGCTACGGCGGCAAGTGGTCGTGGGACCGGCGGCCGACGGTCGTACAGTTCGGCGGCAAGTGGTATGCCGCGTCCATCAACGGCTGGCCGCACGGCAAGGAAACGATTTCCGGCAACAACATGACGGGGCAGGTGTGCCTGCACTTTACCAACAGCAAGACGCACGGCTCGGCCATCGTGGATGCCGCGCACCAGCGTTGTATCAAGGAGTGCACGAAAAAGTAGCGGCGTGACGGTCAAGAATAATTCGTCCAAGCAGGAGCGGCGCAACCGAAAGGTTGCGCCGTTTAGATTGACGGCTACAGTCACCGAACCCCAAAGCGCTCAAAAGACAGCAAACGGAAAATTTTCCTCGCGAGGAAGGGTAAGGAGGCATAGCCGTAGCTATGGCGACTGAGCCTGACAAAGCGAGGGGAACCGATCCGTCTCTGGGTTGCGTGTTTTGGCACGACGTGGGGCACTGCCCCGCACCTGCCAGGGATGAAATCCCTGGACCCATCCCGTGAATGCCCGTATACGGGCATTCACAAAAATGGATTTTTAAGGACGATAGCCTTGCATCGCCGAAGGCTTTCGTAGCATCCCTTTTACCTTCATACCGAAGTGGCGCAAACGACCTATTTGCCGTTTTTCGCCGTCTCCACTCGCCGAATCTCCTCATCCATCTCCTCTGCCACGGAGCGCTCGACGGTATTAAGGTGGGATATAGGTCGCTCCATGGCCTTGGCTATCAGCTCGCGAGCCTCGCCCACACCGCCCTTTCTAAGCGCGCAACGCGCCAGGCACACCAGCGAATCGAACTGCTCCGGGCGCTTTTCCAACGCCTTGCGAAAGCCCTGCTCCGCTTCGTCCCACTGCCCCAGCCGCATATGCGTCTGCGCAAGGTTATCCAGAACCACCGCGTCGTCGCCGTCGTAGTCCACCGCCTCGGTATTGAACGCAAGCGCCTTGCCGTAATCGCCCGTCTCATCGCCCTTGGCGATGTACAAAAAGCCGAGCGTGCCGTACACGGTTCCAAAGCGCGTCTCCTGAAACACGTGCTCGTAGATCTTGATCGCATCGTCAAGCCGCCCGGCCTTCCAAAGCGCTAGGCCGCGGTTCATACGGGCGTTCATCAGCTGTTTGGGCTTCCGAGCCGTCGTGCGGGCCTGGGAGGATACTTCCATCGCTCTCTCGATGCTCCCCTCGCGCAACAGCATCAACGTGTAGGCCGATAGCGCGTCGGAATTATCGGTTCCTCCCGCGATCGCCTTTTCGTAAAGAGCTCTCGCCATTTCTTTTTTATCGCGTTTGGAAACCTGGTGCACCATCGCCCGGCCGGCCCGCCAATTGGCAACGAACTTCATCTGTTTTCCTCCATCTTTGCGCTGACGCGCCGCCGCCTTTTGATTAGATCTTCCACCTGCTGCGCGCTCTGCGCCGCGGCCAACGCTCTATCCGTCCAAAAAAGCGCGCGCACGAAATCTTTTGTGCGGTGCTCTTCCAGTTTTGCAAGCTCGATCATCGCGTCGACCGATCCATTCTCACGGGCGGCGCGCTCGAGCGCATCGGCCGCCTCGCCATAGCGCCTTAGCCGCTTGTTCAGCACGCCAAGCGCCATGAGGGCTTCGCCGCTGCCTGCCGCCTCGTAATAGCACGCGGCCCTTCCCTGCTCGCCCATGCGCTCCATCGCACGCCCTACCGATAGCACATCCTGCCGATGGCGCAGCGCGGAAGGGTCTTGATAGGCGCGACACAGTTTGTCAAGCAGCAAGGCAAGCGAAACGATGTCCTGCTCGTTGTGCGCAAGGATCTCCCGCATCGGCTCAGGATCGCCGGTCTTCACATAGCGGAACCAATACTCCGGCACGAGCTTGCCGGGCAGGTCGTGCTCGCGCTCGATACCAAGCACCTGGCACTCGATATCGGTAAGCGTGCAGCTATAAAGCCTTTTTTTGTAGACCCTGCGCGCGCCGTGCAGAAGATCGATGTGCGGAAGGTCCAAAGGCTTTGGGTTTCGCCTCGCCATCACAAAGCGCGAGCGGAGCAGCGGCACGTCGAAGGATTTGCCGTTGTATGTGACGAGAACATCGCTTGCAAGGAGCTCTTGTTCGAGCTGTTTGAGCATGTCCTCTTCTTGATCGTAATCGGAAAGGTAGTATTGTGAAACGCGCAGGCGTCCAGCTTCCATCTTACCGACGCCAACCAGGATTGCCAGCGTGCCGGCGCCGCCCATAAGCCCCGTCGTCTCCGTGTCGATAAAGAGCGGGGATGCGCCGTATCCTCCGAGGAGCCGCATCTCCTGATCCGAAAAATCCGCCTGTATATCGAAAAAATTTTCCGTTTTATGGCAAGTGGGTGCCGCCGCTTCGCAAGCCTGCTCGGGCGGACGAGTGGCAATCGAGCGCAGGCGATCCCTAAGGCCGCTCATGGTCGAGCCTCCCTAAAATCTGCATGGCGGCAAGCTTAACTCCTTCTCCTGCCGGGCCGATGCACGACGGACAGCCCTGCTCGCATGGGCACGCATTCAAAGCTTCCCGGGCGCGGGCAAGCAGAGCAGGTATAAGCTCGTATACCTTTTCCGAAAGGCCGATTCCCCCGGGCAGCGTATCGTGAAAGAAGATCGTGGGCATTTCGGTAAATGGATCGCGCACGTGATAGTGCACCGACACGTCAAACGGCGAACACATCAGGTACAGCGGCGCAATGCCGCGCAAGACGTTTGCGATGCCGACCATGGCTGCCTGCGCGAGCTCCTTCGAAAACCCTTCCACCACTTTTTCGGGCACGATCATCCAGGCGGCGGTGGTATGCATTTCCAGCTCGGGCAGGTTGACGGGCCCCCAGCCCAGGTTTTCGTGGGTGTCGAACTTCATCTTCTTAAACAGCGTAACGATGGAGGACACCAAAACTTCGCCCATGGCCCTGTCGCCTTGTTTGGAAAATACATCCAATACCCGCAGGGAGGTCGAAAGATCCGCGTCGGTATAATAATCCACATCCACGGCGCGAATGTACGCCTTGTGGTCGTCAAAATCCAGCTTCTCCACCTGGTATTGCCGCCCCTCGTGCATATAGATGGCCTGCTCGTGCAAGAGCATCGGCACGGTGAAGCGGTCCATTTCACCGATGACGCGATGGTGCGACGGCTCGGAAATATCCACGATCAAAAAATTTTCGTCCGTCGCCGTGCGCAGAGACACCTCGCTGGCGGGAAACTCCTCGGCCATCCAGTGGTATTTGCCGCCCGCTTCGCGCACGATCCCCTCTTCTGTCAAGTATGTAAGCATCGCGTCCGTCGCATCCAGCCCCGCATACGTCTCTCCCCTCGCAAACGGGAGCTCGTAGGCGGCGCATTTGATATGGCTCATCAGCACATACAGGTTTTCCGGGTGAATGAGCGCGGTCTCCGGCGATTGCCCAAAGAAGTAATCCGGATGCGCGACGATGTACTGATCCATCGGCGAGGAAGATGCGACCAGCACCGTGGCGCTCGCGCCCTGCCTGCGCCCCGCCCGGCCCGCCTGCTGCCACGTGGAGGCGATCGTCCCCGGGTAGCCGCACAGCACGCAAGCTTCCAACCTGCCGATGTCGATGCCCAGCTCGAGCGCATTGGTAGAAACCACCGCGGTGACATCGCCGTTGCGTAGGCCATACTCGATTTCGCGCCTAAGCGTCGGCAAAAAGCCGCCGCGGTAGGCGCGCACGCGTTCGGCCCCGCCAAGCGGATCGCGAACGAGGCGCTTGAGATAAGTTGCCAATACCTCGACCGCCAAGCGCGACCGCGCAAATACAATGGTTTGTATATCGTTTTGCACCAAAGTCGACGCGATATCCCGCGACGCGAGCAGGCTTCCTCGCCGTATGCCCAGCTGTTTGTTGACGACCGGCGGGTTGAAGAAAATCACGTGCTTTTCAGCGGCCGGCGCTCCGTTTTGATCGATCAGCGTCATGTGCCTTGCGGTAAGGCGCTCCGCAAGCTCGCCCGGGTTGGCGATCGTGGCGGAGCAGCAGATGAAGCGAGGGTTCGCTCCGTAAAACGCGCAAATCCTCGTAAGCCTGCGCAGTACATTCGCAAGATGCGAGCCGAACACGCCGCGGTAGGCGTGGATCTCGTCGATGACCACATACTTAAGGTTTTCAAACAGCTTCACCCACTTGGTGTGGTTGGGCAAAATGCCCGAGTGCAGCATGTCGGGGTTGGTTACGACGATATGCCCGGCCGAGCGCACCTTGGAGCGCGCGGAGGCGGGCGTGTCCCCATCGTACGTAAACGCCTTGATGTCTGCGTCGGCATCCTGCACGAAGGAGTAGAGCTCCGCAACCTGGTCGGCGGCGAGCGCCTTGGTTGGAAAGATGTACAGCGCGCGCGCATCCTGGTTTTTGATGATCGCATCCATCACCGGCAGGTTGTAGCATAGCGTTTTTCCGGATGCCGTAGGGGTCACAACACAGATGTCGCGGCCCGCCACCGCGGCCTCCACCGCCTCGCGCTGGTGTGAATATAGCCTGTGCACGCCTTTTTTGCGCAGCGCGTCCACGAGCGCGGTGGAAAGCGAGGCCGGCGGATCGGCATATACCGCTTCCCTCGCGGGCACAACGCGCCAGGAGGTTACGTTTTCCATAAAACCGGGCATATCGCGCCACCGGCTCAGCAGCTGCATGAGGTTCATCAGGCGACCGCCCTCCCGCGTTCTTTCGTATGCATGCACATGTGTTCGTATACGATTATAGCGCCTGTTTCCGCCGCTGTCTACCGAAGATGCGAAAAGCGCCTCCGCCTGTTTTACGGCCGTGCGAAAGGACCGGTTCTTGTAACGGTTAGCCTGTAGCCCATATCGGAATCATCCAGGGCGATGCCCGTCAAATGGATTCGCCCATCTTCACTGTACACGTAATAATCCACATCGTTCATGTTGCCGGTCTCACCCGTCGCGTTGCGCGGATCGCGCATGTACAAAACGCCGTCTAAATAGGCGAATTCTATCTCCGTCTCTCCGCCGAGCTCCATGCCGAAATCCTCCGCGTACGTGCCTTCCGAAATCACGATACCCGTGCCGTCGGGGTTGAGCTGAATGTACAGCCGAAATGCCAGCCCGAGAGGAATTTCCACGCCGCCCATCAGAACATCCGCCTCGCCCTCATAGGTGCCGGACAGGATGTCGCATATACCGGCTTGAGCCGGGGCGTCAAACATTTCGTCCTTCGCAGGCTTGGGAGGGTCGCGATAGTCGTCCTTTTTCTTGGGAATGTCCGGCGGCTTGGGGGGTGCGGTGGGCTGCGCGGCTTTCGTGGGCAAAACGCTTTTGATAAGCGGATAGTACGCGTATTCGTTCTGATCATCCATGATGCGAAAGAACACGTACTCGTCGTCGACAAACACGGCGGCGGCGTGCACGCCGTCCTCTAAAACCTCAGGTTCTCCGCCGCTTAAGGGCGCCGCGCAGGGCTTTCCATCCGCAACGTAGTACATCCAGCCGCCCTCGAGCAAAAAACAGCTTACGCTCTCTAGGGCAGCGGTTTGCGCGATAAGCTCGTTTCCCTCCGCCGTCAACCTGCCGACCCGATCGTATGCATCCCTATCGATGTAATACAACCCATCCTCATAGCCGATCAGCATGCCGCAGCGCACGCCGCATACCTCGGGCTCAGATGCGCTTGCCGATGCATCCACACAATATAACATGCCCCCTTGGGCAGTGGCCGTCAGGTAAAGCTTTCCTTCATAAAGAGCGATTTCGCCGACATTCCCGGAAAACAGCAGAGCTGTTTCGCCGTCGCCATCCAAAGAGGCGCGATACGCGCCCGCATCCGCGATGTAATAAACGTAGCCGCCGCTCGCCAAATAGGAATGTCCCTTGTCCGGCAGGATGGGCTGCGCCTCGCCGCTTGCCTTATCGTACGCCCATAGGCCGCCGGGAAATGCAAACCCTTCCCGCGCCATCAGGCCGGGATCGTCCATTTCGGCGCCAAAAACGGCCCCGCGGGCGTCGTTCATGTGGGCGAAGGGCGCATCGTAAAGCGAAGTGAGCTTTTCATCCTCAAAGAGCGCGAGCATGCCGCCGGCACATAGGTATGTATCGGCTCCGTCGTAGCAGACAAGCCCGCCGTTGGCGACATTGCCGGGGTTGTTCGCTTCGCGGTATGTTCCTCCCCAAAGCGCGCCGCTCGAGATGTCGGCATCACCGCCTTCGCCCGCAACCGCTTCGAGCGCCTGAAAAAGTTGGGATAGTTCCGCGCATCCGGCACATACGAACGCCAACACCATTGCCGTAATTACGATTGTAAGTCGTTTGCTCATATCTCCACTCCATACTATAACGTTTTCGTAAAACGCATAAAGAACCATCCGGCAAATTATAACATTTTCGCCGGCATTTAGCGAACGGCTTCCTTAATTTTTTCATTCATTCGGCGCAACGCGGCAGAAGGGAAAGACGTGCGGAGCTTCATAAGAACCAAGGGGACGGAAAAGAACCCTATGCCCCGCCTTCGCGCGAGGAATCGGAATCCGCGGCATCCTCTTTAAGGGGCGGCTCCGCATCTTCTTCCGCCTCATAGGCCAGCGCATGATTCCTTTTTAGGTATACAAGCAGGCAATACATCGCAAGCGATCCGGCAAGCGCCAGCGGCACATACCCGATTAACAGGGAAAGCGAGTATACGCCCTCCAGGCGCAAAAAAGCGAGCAGCGTAAACAACACCGCGGGAAGCGCCCAACCTAGATACCACGGCAGCCTTAGCAGCGCCCAGAGCGCGCCCAGCAAAAAGACGAGAATCGGCAGAACCACGCGCAGCACGGCCATTTGCGTGGAAGGGGCGAAAATCATGATCACGCTGACGATAAGGAACGTAAGCAAGGAAGCCGCCCCGACGGCAAGGTAGCGGATACCGATCGGAAAAGAGGCCACGCTGGCCCGATAGTTGCGTCTCATCATGATGCCCCACCCCATTGATTATGTTGTTGTCGCACAGTATGGTATTGCCGAAAGTGAAAGTTTATGAAAGAGCCTCGAGGGCAAATTGTACGGCGAGCCGGATTTGCTCGTAGGTTAGCCCGCCCTGCATGTAGACGATATAGGGCTCGCGCATGGGCGCGTCTGCGGAAAGCTCGATGGAAGCGCCGCCGACAAAAGTTCCTGCGGCCATGATGACGTCGTGATCGTAGCCCGGCATGGGCCACGGTTCAGGCATGACGTGAGAATCAATAGGAGAAGCGGCCTGAATGGCTCTGCAAAATGCCACGAGCCGATCGGGCGACCCGAGCTGAATGGCTTGAATGATATCCTCCCGCGCCTCGCCAGCGCGCGGGCTGACGGGGTAGCCGGCGCGCTTAAACACGCATGCCGCGAGCATGGCGCCTTTTACCGCCTGGCAAACCGTGTGCGGCGCCATATACAACCCCTGATAATACGATTGGTAACCCGCCTGCCAGCTGCCGATCTCTCGCCCCAAATTGGGCGCCGTCAGGCGTGCCGCACAAGCCTCCACGACATCGTGCTCTCCGGCAATGTAGCCGCCCGTTGGCGCCAGGCCGCCTCCCGGGTTTTTAATGAGGGAACCGACGACGGCATCCGCCCCCATGGAGCAGGGCTCTTGCTCGCATACGAACTCTCCATAGCAGTTGTCCACCATCACGCGCACGTCGCGAACCGCTTTCACGGCCGCGATGGCGCTGCCAAGATCGCGCAGTTTGATCGTAGGCCGCCAGCTATAGCCACGCGAGCGCTGAAAGGCGACGAGCGCAATGGAAGAATCCTCCCGTAAAGTTTGCTCGATCAAGGGAATGTTTAAACTTCCATCCGCAAGAAGGTCGATTTGACGATAGCGGATTCCCCAATCGGCCAACGTGCCCGGGCGGGGCTTATCTATCCCGATCACGCCGTGAAGCGTATCGTACGGCGCGCCCGACGCATACAGAAGGGTTTGCCCAGGGCGCGTAAGTGCAAATAGGCACACGGTAAGCGCGTGGGTACCGGAGGCGATGCCGGGTCGCACGAGCGCGTCCTGCGCCCCCATCGCATCCGCAAAAACGGCTTCGAAGGCATCGCGTCCGTCGTCTCCATAGCCGTAGCCCGTGCTCGGCGAAAAGTGCCTTGCAGCAATGCTGTGACGCTGAAACGCGCGAAGGACGCGCCCAAATGTGCTCCTCTCGATGGCTTCGGCCCGTTGAAACGTATTCGCTAAGGTTGCCTCTGCCTCTCGCACGGCGCGCTGGGCGCTTGTCATTCCTCGCCTTCCTCAGGGGTATACTGCACGGGGCGTGTGGGCGTTACGGTGGAGACGGCGTGTTTATAGGCCATCATTTGGCGGCCATCCGAATCGATAAGAATCACAAAATTATCAAAACCCCGGATCGTACCCTTGATCGGCACGCCGTTGACCAGATGAACGGTAACGGGTATGCGCTCCTTGCGAACCGCGTTGAGAATAATGTCCTGCAAATTGGTGGTCTTCAACGTCGCCATCTCCTTGCTATCGGCTGTTCTTATAGTCGCCCAACCCCAAAAGCGGAACGACGAGCGAGAGGTTTTTTCGCAGGGCAAGGAGGCGGAAGGAGGCGTAGCCGGCAGCTACGCCGACTGGAGCTCGACGCCGCCATGCGGGAAAAGATCCGCTCGCATGCTCTGCATTTGGGGTTGAGTGACTATAGTATACCAGTTTATCGGTTATTCCTGTTTCAGGCAATAGATAAATCAGGTTTCCGCGAAATATTCCATAAGTTTTGCTTCCACATGCGGATCGAGCGCGTCAAACCAGCGAATGCGGACATCCCGCTTAAACCAGGTCATCTGGCGTTTCGCATACTGGCGCGTCCGCGTCTTAATATGCCGGATAGCCTCATCCAGCGAAGCATCGCCTCGAAATACCTCGAAAAGCTCCTTGTAGCCCAACGCCTGCGCAGCGGTCTGCAAATCTTTTTGAAGCAACGCGCGCGCTTCGGCCTCCAGGCCCGCGCGCATCATAGCGTCTACGCGCTCGTCGATGCGCAGGTTGAGCTGCTCCCTGTTAAGAGACAATCCGGCCATGCGCACATCGTAGAAGGATTGCGCAAACGACGCCCTCTCCCCGATCGGCCTTCCCGTGATGTCGTATACCTCGAGCGCGCGGATCACGCGGCGCGTGTCGTTTTCGTGTAGTTTCTCCGCGCTCTTGGGGTCTCTCTCCCGCAACTGCCCATGCAGTGCGGACGCGCCGTTTTGCGCAAGGTACTTTTCCCAGCGCTCACGCTCCTCTCCGCCGCCTTGGGCCTGGGCAAAATCGAGCCCGTCGAGCAAAGCGCTCACATAAAGGCCGGTTCCACCCACAACCAAGGGGACATTTCCCCGCGCAAGAATTTCCGCTATCGCCAAAGCCCCCTCCTGACGGAAGCGGGCGGCCGTGTACTTCTGCCCAGGATCGGCCACGTCGATCATATGGTGGCGCACAAGGGCCCTTTCGGCCTGCGTGGATTTGGCGGTTCCAATATCCATACCCCGATATACCTGCATAGAATCGGCGGATACGATTTCCATGGAAAGCGCCCGGGCCACCGCGAGCGCCGCCGCGGATTTTCCGGACGCCGTCGGCCCGACGAGCGCGCATACCAAAGGTTTGATCATTGCGTTCTCCTAAAGCGTTTTTCGATCTCCGCGCGCGTCATGCGCAATAGGATGGGCCTGCCGTGCGGGCAAGTTAGGGGCATATCTTCCTGCATCACCCTGCCAAGAAGCGCGTCTATCTCCTGTGCGGAAAGCCTGTCTCCCGCCTTTACCGCCTTGTGGCAGGCTATGCGGGCGATTGCGTCGCGCTTTAGGTCTGCGGTGCGCATGGAGGATATCGAATCGAGCTGATCGAGGAACTCGATAAAGAAATCCCGCAGTTGCGGATCGCCTAAAATATGCGGCACAGTTTCCACGCGAAAGGACGTAGGGCCAAATTCCTCGATGCGAAAGCCCAGCGCGCTGAAATGATCGAGGTTTTCGATCACGCGCGCGCGCTCGCGCGGCGTCACGTCGAACGCGTAGGGTATCAGCAGGGCCTGCGCGCCCGCACCGGTAGCAAGGGATTCCTTCAGTTGATCGTATAAAAGCCTTTCGTGGGCCGCGTGCTGGTCGATCAGGTACAGTATATCGCCGCTTTCCACCAAGAGATAGGTCGCGAACAGCGTGCCGAGCGATCGGCTCTCCTGAGCGATCGCCATCGGCACGGGTTCCGCCTGCGGGGCCGTCTCGATTTTTCGCACGGCTACTTCTTGTATTTCCACATCGATTTCGCGGGGCGCGTGAGGCCCGGGAGGCAAAACGGCGGCGCGCGGCGGTTGGGCGTTATAGGCAGGCGCAGATCTTGGCGGAAGAAGCGCGCCGGGCAGAGCCATCGCGCCGGGTTCTGCAGCTGCCGTTGTGCGCGGCGTAGCCATCATACCGCGAAAAGGATCTCCGCCGGTTTTCCAGTCCATCGCCACGCGCTGGATATCCTTCTGTAGTGGCTTCTCCGCCTCGGGAGGAAAAAGAGGCACGCGCACCGCGACATCGGCGGGCTTAAGGCACTGGGAAACGACGGAAATGACGTTGGATCGAACCTGCCCCTCGTCTCTGAAGCGCACCTCGAGCTTGTTGGGGTGTACGTTCACATCCACCGCATCCAGCGGCACGCGCAACGTAAGCACGCAAAAGGGGTATTTGCCGATCGCAACGCCGCCACGCACCGCCTCTTCGACGGCCAACGCAAGCAACGGCGAGCGCACAAACCGACCGTTTACGATAAAGTATTCCCGCTGACGGTTGGCCCGCGCGGCATCCTGGAGGCCGACAAAGCCCTCGAGCCCGCTATGATCCCACGTACCTTGAATGGGAACGAGATCGGACGCGATATCCCGGCCGAACAAAACCGTAATCGTCTTGAGCAAATCGTTATCCCCGGGCGTATGAAAGATGGTTCGCCCGTTGAGAATCATTCGAAAGGATACGTCGGGCCGCGCGAGCGAAAGCTGTAAAACGGCGTCGCCGACATAGCCGCCTTCCGTCGAAGCCCGCTTGAGGAAGGCCTTGCGCGCAGGGGTGTTGTAGAAAAGATCGCGCACGACCATCGTCGTGCCTTCCGGGCAGCCGGCCTCTCTAAGATCCTTCACCGAGCCACCCTCAATGGCGAGCCGCACGCCGCTTTCCTGCCCGGCCCGGCGCGTGGTAAGTTCCACGCGCGAAACGGCGGCTATGGAGGGCAGCGCCTCGCCCCTAAAGCCGAGCGTGGCGATGTTGTCGAGGGCGTCGCCCGAGCGCAACTTGGATGTGGCGTGCCGCTCAAAGGCGATGCGCACTTCCTCCGGCGGAAAGCCTGCGCCGTTGTCGGTGACGCGCAGATAGTCGATGCCGCCTTCGCGCACTTCCACGCTCACCGCGCTCGCCCCGGCATCCAGCGAGTTTTCGATCAGCTCTTTGACGATGGACGCCGGGCGCTCCACAACCTCGCCCGCCGCGATGCGGTTGGAAGTGGCGATATCGAGAATTTGAATCTGAGGCAAAAGGCACCTCCTGCTTGTGCAAAGTGAGGTCATCTTAGCCAATTGTACCGATCGGACGCTTCGGGATTTACGACATCAGTTTTTCGCAACCGCGTAGCATACGGTTTCACAGAAGCAATTTGAATAGTGCCTAAGATAAATCTTGTACTTTGGCGACAACTCATGTATGTACAGCGGAATTTCCCAAAGATCCTCGGGCTTATGATAAACGCATATGGCAAGTGTAGGGGTGTTTTTCTTGATCATATCGGCCATCGAGCGCAGCGCATCCATTTCGGCCCCTTCAATATCCATCTTCACAAACGTTATATCGTCCACCGAATTGTCGCCACCGCGCAATACGGTGCTGATGTTGCGCAACTCGCCGGCTTCAAGGTTTTCGTCCATTTGTGCGCTTCCGCCTCCAAGGGTATTGGTATCGGAGGAAAAATAGAGGGTTTCTTCGTTTAAAGATAGGCCGCAATTGAAGAGATGAATTCTTCGAGCTACATCCTCCGTATAGTTTTTTTGGACGTTGGATTCCAGAACTCGAAAGTTGTTTGGGCTGGGTTCAAACGCGTAGATCTTCGCAAATTTACCTTGCCCATACCTTAAAAAGCGCTCGATGGTATCTCCAACATACGCCCCGGCGTCGAGAAAAACTGTCGATTCGTCGATGCTAACGATCTTCAAATCGAAATATTGCTTATCAAGAAATGTCTCCGGCTCATGAATACAGGCAATGTCAGGGCCGAGGTACTGATCGGTGCCGACTTTTTCAGCATGAAAAATCTCGGCCAAAACGGCAAGAGCTTTCACATCGCTGGTTTGTTTGCTGGCCTTAATGACGGTGTCGTATACGCGAACCGACCATTCATCGCACAGTAGGGCCCTTGCCTTATCGACCAAGGCTCTATTGATTCGATATAGATATCTACGTTTTACACGGAAAGCCGCAAGGTAGATAGGCTTTAGCCTCCCCGTAAATAATGCGCTCCGTAGAAATGCTTTGAAGTTAGATATTGCGCACACCTCCAATTGTAATTGTATTAGCAGACGCAGCTAAATCTTCTTTGCGCGCTCGCGCCATACGTATAGCTTGTTCAACGCCTCCATCGGCGTCATCGCGTTGACGTCCGCGCAGGCGATTTCCTGCGCGAGCTCGATCGCGGAAAAATCCTGCAGGGTTACTTGGCCGCCTTTGGGAATCGGCGTTTGAAGGATGTTGTCGGAAATGCTCCGGCGGGAAACCTCGTTGACCTCGAGCCTTGCGAGAATCTCACGGGCGCGAGCGACGAGGGTTGGCGGAAGCCCCGCGAGCGCGGCCACATGCACGCCGTAGGAGCGGTCCGCCCCGCCGCGCTTGACCTGCCGAAGAAAGATGATATCCTCGCCCAGCTCTTTGCAATCGACAAAGTAATTCACCGCGCCGGAAAGCTTGCCTTCGAGCTCGGCCAGCTCGTGGTAATGCGTCGCAAACAACGCCTTTGCGCCAAGCTTTTTTTTGTCCGCGATATGCTCCACCGTGGCCCAGGCGATGGACAGGCCGTCGAAGGTGGAAGTGCCGCGGCCGATCTCGTCTAAGATAAGCAGGCTTTGATCCGTCGCCTGCATGAGGATCGAGGCCATTTCACGCATCTCCACCATGAAGGTGGATTGACCCGACGCCAAATCGTCGCTCGCGCCCACCCTGGTAAATAGCGCGTCCGTCAGCGGAACAAGCGCTTCCTTGGCGGGAACAAACGAACCGATGTGCGCCATAAGCGTAATGAGCGCAACCTGGCGCATATAGGTCGACTTGCCCGCCATGTTGGGGCCCGTGATGATCAGCATGCGCTCGCCCTCAGTCATGCTCGCGTCGTTGGGCACAAAGGGCTCGTCGGATAGCTTTTCCACCACCGGATGCCGCCCCTGAACAATCGAAAGATCGTAGCCGGCGTGTAAGTCCGGCCGACAATAGTCGTTTTCATACGCCGCGCGGGCGAGCGACAGCAGCGCATCCAGCCGTTTGAGCGCCTGCGCGTTTTTTTGTATCCTGGGTATTTCCCGGGCGATCGTCTCGCGCAAATCGAGAAATAATTGATATTCCAGGCGCATCGCGCGATCCTCCGCGCCCAATACGGTCTCTTCTACTTTTTTAAGCTCTTCCGTAATAAAGCGCTCGCCGTTCGCCACCGTCTGTTTGCGCTGGTAGCGGTACGGAACCTGCGAAAGATTGGAGCGCGTCACCTCGATATAGTAGCCAAATACTTTGTTAAAGCCGATTTTCAGGTTTTTGATGCCCGTCGCTTCCCGCTCGCTTTGCTCCAGGGTGAGAAGCCAATCCTTCCCGTGCTGCGAGGCGTCGCGCGTGTCGTCCAGCTCCTTGGAATAGCCGGGCCGGATGATGCCGCCCTCCTTGATGAGTATCGGCGGGTCGTCCGAAAGAGCTTGGGCAAGTACGGAGGTAAGATCGGCAAGCGGATCGAGATCATCCGATATGGAAACGGTTTCTTGAGCGCGCAGATGCCCGATCAGCGCCTGAACCGGGCCTACTTGATCGAGAGATTGCATTAAGGAAAGGCATTCCCTCGGGTTAATCGCGCCGTACGCCACGCGCGTGAGCAGGCGCTCGATGTCGTACACGCCCTGCAAATGCTCGCCTAAATGCCCTGTAAGCACGGGATCCGCCTTGAATTCTCCCACGGCATCCAGCCGGCCGTTGATCCTTGCGATGTCGTGCAGCGGCTGCTCGATCCACGAGCGAAGCTGACGCCCGCCCATGGCGGTGGACGTCTTATCCAGAAGCCATAAAAGGGTTCCCCTACGAGATCTTTCGCGTATCGTCTCCGTAAGCTCCAGGTTGCGCCGCGCGACAGGGTCCAGAGACATGTGCCCGTTGCGGTGATATACCCCCAGCGACGCGAGCGGCCCCGGCTCCTTTTTTTGCGTTTGCTGCAAATAGCAAAGAAGAGCGCCCGCCGCCCGAAGCGCCAGCGCCATCTTATCGCAGCCATACGCTTCCAGCGGCATCTTCAGGCGTTTTTTCAATTGGAGCCGGGCGTTCTTAAGGTCGAAATCCGCATCGGGGCGCAACGAAACAAGGCCCGGCAGCCCGCTCCCGGCGATCATATTGGCACAAGCGGCGTTTACCAGAACCTCCGTAGGGGCAATCCGCCCCCACTCTACGCGCACATGGGCGCTCGCTTCCTTAAGCTCCGCCACCGTCATTTCGCCGGTGGAAACGTCGGCCCAGCAAAGCCCGGCCCTGTCCGCATCGACATAGACCGAAAGCAAGTAGTTGTTTTTTCTTTCCTCGAGCATAGAGGGCTCGATCAGCGTGCCCGCCGTCACCACGCGCACGACGTCGCGCTCCACCAAGCCCTTAGATTCGGCAGGGTCGGTGAGCTGTTCGCAAATGGCAACTTTATAGCCGCGCTCGATCAGGCGGTTGATGTACCCATCCACGGAATGATAGGGTACCCCGCACATCGGCGCGCGCTCCGCAAGGCCGCAGTCCCGCGAGGTAAGCGTGATTTCCAGTTCGCGCGACGCAAGCTGCGCGTCGTCAAAAAACATCTCATAAAAATCGCCGAGTCTGAAAAACAAAATACAGTCCGGGTACTTCTCCTTCAGAAGCATGTACTGCTTCATCATCGGTGACAGCGCCATTTAGTGCACCTGCTGCGCGCCGTGGCTGCCCGAAGGGTTGGCGTCGTAGGCATCGGCGGCTTCCCCCGCGATCACAAACCCAATCACCTGGTTCACTTCATCCATCAGCCCGTCAAACGCCTGATTGGCGTTCTGAAAATCGCGCAGCGTTTGGGATGCGGAAAGTTTTTCCTTCAGCTCTGCCACCTCGGCGCGCAGCTTTTCCAGCTGCCGAAGGGCGATGAAATCGTCGCTGCCGATGTCCATCTCCTCGTTCATTTCGTCGATGCGTGCGACGCAGGCGTGAACTTCCGCGTCGCCTTCATACAGCGCCTTCGCCTTTTGGAGATTTTTAAATTCATCGCTGGCGGCAATTTCTATACCCAACTGCCTCGCCTTTTCGAAAATTTCAATTTTCATATTATCGGCGCCCCCCATTTCGCGTAAAGAGTCTTATGTTTTGCCTGCGCGATCGTAACCGCTTTAAGCGTACCCGCGTCTTGTATGCCCTTCACATTCACGGTGATTCCCCGCCCGATCCGCCCCGTTACGCCTTCGCCGCGCTTCGATGGCCCTTCCACAAGAATTTCGTGCGCGCTCCCTACCAGGCCCTGGTAAATCGCCTGTTGCATCTCTTCCTGCAACGCGATCAACCTTTGCAGGCGCTCGTCTTTTACCGCATCGGGCAGTTGACCTTCCATTTGCGCCGCGCGCGTGCCCTTTCTCGGAGAAAACGCAAACGTAAACGCCGCGTCGAACCGCGCGGTTTTTACAAGATCGAGCGTTTCTTGAAAATCTTCTTCGCTTTCGCCCGGAAAGCCCACGATAAAATCGGTGGTGACGCCAAGATCCGGCATTGCCTCTCTAGCGGCGGCAAGGATGCCAAGATATTTTGCGCGGTCGTAGCGCCTGTTCATCGCGCGGAGCACATCGTCGCTGCCGGATTGTACGGGCAGATGCAGGTGCCTGGCGACCGAGCGGGAAAGCGCCATCGCCTCGATCACGTCATGGGAAAGGTCCTTGGGATGCGACGTCATAAAGCGGATTCTCGGAACCACGCCGTCGAGCTTGCGCAGCAAAGAAGCAAAATCCATGCCGCCCGCATAGCTGTTGACGTTTTGCCCCAGCAGCGTAATTTCGCGCACACCGTCCGCCGCAAGCGTCTCGGCCTGGGCGATCACATCCGCGGCATCGCGGCTGCGTTCGCGGCCGCGCACGTAGGGCACGACGCAGTACGAACAGTAGTTGTCGCAGCCGTACATGATGCTAAGGTAGGCTCGGTAGGCATCCGCGCGGCGCATGGGCTGGCCTTCGGCAAGGCGCTCGTCTTCCGTGACCGCGTTAACCCGCCTTTGCATGGCGCTTTGTATCACGGAGGGCAGCGCGTACGTTCCTTGCGTGCCGATCACAAAATCCACAAACGGATATCGCTTCATCAACGCGTCGGCGACGGCATTCTGCTGCATCATGCAGCCGCACACGCCGATCATCATGCCGGGGCGCTGCTCTTCCTTGTGCTTGCGCAGCTTGCCGATGTTGCCAAAGAGACGCTTTTCGGCATTTTCGCGAATGCAACAGGTGTTAAACAGCAAAAGATCCGCATCCCAGCGCGTGCTCGCGGGCTCCATGCCCATCTCTTGGAGGATGCCCGCCAAGGTTTCGGATTCGTGCGCATTCATCTGGCAGCCGTACGTTACGATATGGTACGCCTTTCCCCCCCACCGCTCCCGCAGCGCGCGGGCCGCTTCGCGCTCGGCGGCCAGTTCTTTAGCGGGAACCTTTGCGATCATACGGTAGATCGTCTCCTTACTGCAAAACAGACATACCGCCGTCGCCGCTGCGATCATGCGGACGCCACACAGTATACCATACAATGGCCGGAGCCGCCGCGCCGTTTCGCTAAAAACAGCGCATCTATGTAAAAAACAGGCGAAACGTTACGAGTATTCTTGGCGATAGCGCTCCATCATCACTTTGAACAGCTCGCCGGGGGTAGGCGGCGTATATGTGACGGCATTCGCGCCGGCGGCGACCGTGCGATCGATGGATTCATCCGTCGGTCCGCCGGTTGCGATAATCGGCACATCTGGGAATTTTTTCCGAATCGCCGCCACAATCTCGGGCGTGCGCGCCGCCCCCGATATGTTCAGGATGCTGGCGCCGGCGTCAAGCCTCCCCTTTACCTGATCCACATCCTCGCGCACGATCGTAATGACGACCGGAATGTCGATCCGCTCGCACATCTTTTCGATGGTGTCGTTGGGCGTCGGCGCGTTGACGACCACCCCCATCGCGCCCTGAAACTCGGCGTCCACCGCCAATTCCACTACGCGGGGGCCGCGCGTGGTGCCTCCGCCTACGCCGCAAAATACGGGCATTTCGGCCGAGGTCATCAGCGCGTGTGTGATCGCGGGCTGCGGAGTGAACGGATACACCGCGATCGCCGCGTCGGAATTTACATTGCGTATGATCGCAACATCCGTAGTAAAGACCAGGGATTTGATACGGCGACCGTTGACGATCATGCCCGTTGCGCGAAAGATCGGCGTCGGTACCTCGATGGGATGACGCAGTTTGCCGTGGATTTCCGGTATCGTACGTTCCGGCATTGTGTTTGCCTCCGTCGTCGCTGTAGCTGAAAACGCATACTGCATGCTTTCAAGTATTCAAAAAAACGGTCGTTTGTTCATGGCTCCATTCATCATATCACGGATACATCCGGAAAAAAAGAGCGCGAAAAAGGGCGATGGACATATCTCACTTCCGGCAAGTCTTTGCCGCCGATCGTAATGATGTTGTGATCCCCGTTCGGCACAAAGCCGTGCTTGTGATAAAAAGCCCGGGCGCGGGCGTTGTCTTTAAGAACCCACAGATAAATTTGCCGATACCCCAATTCCATAAGGCCTTTTACGGAGGCCTTGAGCAAGCCTTCCGCAAACCCTCGACCCCAATACGCGGGCAGCAGGTAAATGGAAACCACTTCGCCCCAGCCGGCCATAGCTTCATCGCGCGCATCGCGGTACGTCGAAACGCCCGCGTACTTTTCATCGTCCATCAGAACATAGGCGTCGTACATCTTCCCTTGCCGCACGGAAGCCCAACTCGTATCATCGAGCGAATCGAGGTATTCTTGCGGAACGATGCCGCGATAGGCCTGCTTCCAGCTCGCCGCATAGATGGCGGCTATGGCTTCAAAGTCATCCGAAGGGGTAACTTTTCGCACGAACATCGCTGTCCCTCCAAGGCAATGCGATTACAAGCGCTTGGCATCCCACATCGCGCGCGTCATTTGCATCTTGTCTTCCAATTCCACAAACCCCAGCGCGAACAGCGGCGCCGTGTTATCCGCCCATGCTTTTTCATTGCGGGCATCCACGGCGTCGATCGCCAGCGTATCGAAGGCATACTGAATCATCACTCGTAAAGCCTCCGCCTTTTCGTCGGCCTTGATGAGCGGCTGGGTGAAGGCGTGACCCATGTCCAACAGGCGGTCCACGATGCCGTTGTACGTAATGAATCCGATCACTCTGGAATCGGCCTTGCGTTCCACGGCCCAGCCATGTAAGTTCGCGGCGAAAGACGCGGCGCACTTTTTGCAGTCTTCCAGGTCTGTGGGCCACTTTTCCCACGCCTCAAACCCCGTATTGGTTTTATACACCGCATATTGCCGCAAATCCTCCGCGTCTTCCTCCGTCCATCTTCGAATGATAAGATTTTCCGTTTCGAAGGTGTTTTGATACTCGTTCATTACCTACTCTCCTTTTGCAATGGGAAACGCATTGCACTTTCATCATACCCCTCGCCACAAGAAACGGCAATCCGCTCACCGCCCTTATATCATCACCGATCCCCAAATAACAGCCCCGCTTTCTTCAAAGCGGGGCTGTTGCAAAATATCGATTGCTATTTACCGTCGTTAGGCGCGGTGAGAATCCAGATATAGCCGAATTTGTCGCGGGCGAGGGCGCCCATGCCGCCGTCGTCGGGGGGCGGGTGTGGTGTCAGGTGCTGGAGCGTCTCTCCTTCGGCCGCAAACGCATTCAGTATTCCGTTCGCTTCCGCAGCGTTTTTGCAATGAATCAACAGGCTGACAGCCTTCCCATGCTCCACCGGCCCGTATTGGTCCGCGCCGCAGATTGCGCCGCCGTCAAACGACATTTGCATATGCATCACCTTGCCGCAAAGCGCCGGGCCTCCCGTGTGTTCGGTAAAACGGGAAAGGTGCTCCACCTTGCCTCCGAGAACGGAAGCATAGAGCGCGATGGCCTCTTCGCAATTCCCCTGAAACGATAGATAAGGAACAATCATGGGCAATCCTCCTTTGCCGGCTTGGCCTTTCCAGCGTATGATAGCTTATAACTCAAAGCCATGATTGTATAAAACGGACATCATTTTCCCAGAGAGAAATCGGCCTGGCGCTACAATGTGCGATAGAACAAAACGATATCCTCGTACCTTCCATCCTTCATTAAAAAACCACCCGGAACGACGCCTATTTGCACAAAACCCAGTTTTTCATAGAGATGAATTGCGCCAAAGTTCGTTTTGACGACAGCGTTGAACTGCAATACCCTAAATCCCAATTCCTTTCCTTTTTGCAGCGAATGACGAACCAACTCTTCACCAATGTGAAGCCCTCGCGCCGCGGATTTTACCGCGTAGCTCGCGTTGGCAATATGGCCGCAGCGCCCGATATTGTTAGGATGAAGGATATATAGGCCGAGTATTTCGCCCGTCCCTTCGCCATATGCCACCCCTGTGAAGGATTGTTCCGAAAAAAGGGCGTCCGCATTCTGCGCCGTCAAGGCATCGGTCTGTGGAAAGGCGATTCCCGATTCGACAACTTCGTTCCAGATATCGATCATTTGCGGTATGTCGTTGACTGTATATTTCCTAATCAGTGCGTTCATGGTTGCCTCCTGCTTTTGAGTTATATGCGATTTACGACGATTGACTCTATCGGAAAACATGCCGCTGTTGCGCCGGCGCGCCGAATGAACGGCAAGCCACACGAATGCCAAAGGATTCCCCAGAGATGTTCCGGCAACTCAACACCCAAAGTTGGCAACGATATGCCAAAGCTGCTTTATGCGCTGAAGCAGTTCCGGGGGCGAGCCGAATTGTGCCCATTTTTCCGGGCGCGCCGCTACGGAGCGCGCCGCGCAGCCTATGATAGCGGCATCGATGAAACCGCCTATCGCTCCGGCTTCTTCGGCAGCCCTTCGTGCGATATCCTTCATCACCGCACCGCGGAATTCTTCGTCAATTTCCGCAATGCTCACACGCCGCAGAGGAATCCATTTAAGATCAATGCCGTACTTTTCACATAACAACAAAAAATGCCGCTCTATCGGCGTATGGCGAAATGCCTCATCGACGCAAACGGCATCCACGTCATTGCCAAGATCAATCTTTCCGTGAATTTGAGCTTCGATGGTTGTGCACATATCCCGGCCATTGACGGGCAATCGCACGTTCGGGCCATCATACAAAAGTTTAAGCGCCTCTTGCGGTTTGCATTCGACGACGCCCAAAAGCTTCCCGGAGCCCGCCGCTTCTTCCAAAATTGCCCTGATGATGGAAAAGAAAGACGCTCGCGTGCCGAACGTATCCGGAAGCGTAGCGCTGTCCCCAAAGGTAAACGTACACCGGTTGCCAATCTCTCTGTTCAACACAAGGCTGCACGAGCCAAAACGGGGAGCCGCTCCGTCGATGAAATTCAACGCATTCAGCGCGCCGTATTTCGGTCTTTCCTCATCGAGCGCGCCCGCGGCTTTGTAGGCGCTTGAAAACATGCGCTCTTCCCATACATCCCTGTCGCCCCCCGGATAGGCCGTCACTCCGCCGTTGGAGATCCGCGTGACGAACTGGCTTTTGTATTCGCCGTCTTGGATCAAGCCTTCGATGACGGTCTTACCATTTTGGCATATCCGGTATGGATGGAAGCAGATGGATACCCTGCTTCGGTCAAATAGGCGCTCCACAAGGTTTTCCGCAGAATAGGGCGTTGAAATGAGCATTTCTGAAAGCCGCTCAAGGTCTCGCGGCGCCGACACTTTCGCCTTTTCCGTCACGGAGGAAATTGCGGCTCGATTGTGCTTAGAAAGAGCGACATTATCGCGAAACGTCCCATCCGCGCCCGCCATACCAAGCCCCTCCCCTTCCGGTGAAGCGTTAAACAAATAAATAAAACCCGCCTTACGGCGGGTTGGTGGTGCTTACTGGACTCGAACCAGTGACCCCATCGATGTGAACGATGTGCTCTACCAACTGAGCCAAAGCACCAAGCAAAATTGATTATATCACGATTCCCAGTTCCGTCAACCGTTTTTTTTGCGTTCGCCGCAGACTGGCACGATTGTCGCGCCGACCGCCTATCGGAAGCGGTTCACATTTTACGATAGATTCTCTAAAATGGCAACCGGAAAATCCCTTCCCGCGTAAAAAAATAAACTGCACAACAATGCCTCGAAATTACGTTGACAGGGCATTTGCCTTATGCTAGTATATTGACTTGTCAGCAGGGAAGCCGGGCCCGTGCGCCTGTAGCTCAGCAGGATAGAGCAACGGCCTTCTAAGCCGTGGGTCAGGGGTTCGAATCCCTTCAGGCGCGCCATATTTGCAAGGCATCGTCCTTATGCGTGGTGGGTATAGCTCAGTTGGTTAGAGTGCCAGGTTGTGGCCCTGGAGGTCGTGGGTTCGAGACCCACTACTCACCCCACTTTTTTTCAGAAACGCGAATGGTTCGCGTTTCTGCCATAATGGGGTGTCGCCAAGCGGTAAGGCACGGGACTTTGACTCCCGCATTCGCAGGTTCGATTCCTGCCACCCCAGCCATGACTCATTAGCTCAGTTGGCAGAGCACCTGACTTTTAATCAGGGTGTCCCGGGTTCGAATCCCGGATGGGTCACCAAACCGAATGCGAATGGCAAATCCTCGCTTGTTCCCCCATTTTAAGGGGCAAGCAGGAGAAGCCTTCATCTATACACAGGTTTTTTCCGTAAATAGGCACGGCTCATTTCTCAAGAAAAAAACCCGCAGATCAGCGGGTTTTTTCGTGGCTCAACGCGCTCGAAACATGCCGCCAAGAACAACGGCATGCATTTGCCGAACAATAAACGCACGCCCAAATAAATCGCCAATTCAAGCGACGATTTTTTGATTGGGCATCGAGGCGCTCATGGATGCGATAACTAATTGATGTCGTATAAGGTCAATATTTTAAGTATCGTCTCAAGCGCTTCTCTCTTTTTTTCACTATCCCCACTTCCCTTGCCTCTCGAGCTCCGATTCCCTACGAGGGATTCCGCAAACAAATCGTCTAAGCTCACATTAAGCACATTGGCAAGGTTGATGATGGTTTCAAAGCTCGCCTTTCTTGTTCCACGCTCGATATGACCAAGAAAAGTCGCAGAAATCCCCGCCTTATCGGCAAGCTGTTCCTGTGTCATCCCTTTTTGATGACGTGCCATTCGCAAATTGCGGCCAAGAGCGCCATAATCCATATCGAGCTCTCCTTTTGTTGATTTCGCTGCTTGGGCAATCGAGATCGCAATATTGCCGAAATTACCATAATGACCAAAATATTTTTGTAATGCAAAATAATGTCCCACCGGGTCAATTTCATTCTCTATTAAGTGGATAAATGGCGGATCGCAAGGGGGCATGGTTTGGGATTCACCCAAAAACTGTGTGGCTTCTAAGACTATATCACTCTTTGGCAAGCTGAACAATAGAGAATATGCGAAATATATCGAAAAGGTCGGATGAACATGAGCACAGGGGAACGTATTGCTACCTTAATGATCCAGCAAGGCCTGACGGTCGAAACCCTGGGGAATGACGCTGAAATGTCGCCGAAAATGCTGCAATGCTACATCGATGGAACAGAAAACCTCACTTTAAGAGATCTTGAACGTGTTTGCGATGCCTTAGGGGTTACCATGGTCGACTTTTTCAGCAATGATTTCAACGCATATCGCTTTCACGATAGATCGGCGCAGGCGACGTGGGATGGGCTCTCCGGTGAGGTGCAAAAATTGCTCGTTTATTTAGTGAATGATCTTTGCGGATAATCTCGTCGGGGCGGCCATTTGGGGGTTACCCAACCCAAGCGCCCCGGGGGTGGGGGTGGGGGGCAACGGCGGCCCGCCAAAATACAAAAAAACCCCCCCGGCGTTTGTGGGGGCCGACGGAGGGGGGGGCGAGCGC
>JAVBNW010000112.1:0-8446 GCA_031551255.1 Eubacteriales bacterium
AGCACGTTTTGCTGCGGAACGATCGCCACCCGGTCGCGCAGGCAGCGAACGTCCATCGCGCGGATGTCGGTTCCGTCCAGCAGCACGCACCCCGCCGTCGGGTCGTAAAACCTGGGCAGCAGGTGCACGAGCGTGCTCTTGCCCGTGCCGGTGGAGCCGATGATGCCCACGGTCTCCCCGCGCGCCGCCCGAAACGACACGTGCTCGAGCACCGGGCCGGAAGCGCCGGAGTACGTAAACGACACGTCGCGCACCTCCAGGCCGCTTTTCACTTCGGAAAGAAGCGCGGTTCCGCTCAAATCCATGCCGCTTTCCGCGCCGAGCACCGCGTCCAGCCTGCGGCCGGATACGAGAGCGCGCACGAGCTGGTTGAAGATCATCGAAAACATCGACAGCGCGAACATGATCTGGCTCATGTAGTTGATGAACGCGACCACGTTGCCCTTTTGCTCGCCCGCAAGGCCGCCGATTAAGATGACCGCCGCGACCCCCAGGTTGACGATAAGCGAAATGGCGGGCCCGAAAAACGCGGTGACGCGCATGGCCTTGGATGTGGATGCCGAAAGCCCCTCGTTGCTGCCCTCGAAGCGCTGCTTTTCGTAGCCGAAGCGGTTGAACGCCTTGACGACCCGCACGCCGGACAGATACTCGCGCACGGTGGCGTTGAGCTTATCGAGCGTGAGCTGCACCTTCATAAAGAACGGATAGCCGATCTTCATGCTCAAAAAGATGATGACCGCCGCGAAGGGCACCACCACCGCGAGCACGGCCGCCATGTTTTTCGAAAGCCCCGCCGCCATGATGATGCCGCCCACGCACAAGATCGGCGCGCGCATAAAAAAGCGCATCATGCCGTTTAAGAAGTTTTGCACCTGCGTTACGTCGTTCGTCATGCGCGTAACCAGCGACGCGCGCTCGAACTGATCGACGCTGGAAAGGGAGAGCTTGTGGATGTGGGCGTACAGCTCGAGCCGCGCATCCCGCCCGAAGCGCTGGGATACGTTGCTGGAAAGCACCGAGCGGCCGATCGCGAACAGCATGCCCAGCCCCGTAATGCCCAGCATGCGCAGCGCGTACGCCGTCACCAGGCTCGTATCCTTGTTAAGAACCCCCTCGTCGATCATACGGGCGAGCAGGGTGGGCTGCCAAAGGTCGCACAGGCTTTCGCCCACTAAACATGCGAGCGCCAGCAGGGCCACCGGCCAGTAGCGAAAGAAAATTTTTAGCGTCTTGCTCATGTTACGCTTCCTTCTCCGGCGTCTCCAGCGCCGGGTTGCTCGGCCACGCGCCGGCCAGGTGCTTGGTAAAGCCCTCGAGAAAATCTAAAACCGCCCGCTTTTGGCCTTCCTCCAGCGTGGCAAGGTAGAGCGCCTCCTGCGCGTGCAAATCTTCAAACGCGCGGTGCAGGCGGCTGAGCGCGCCTTCGCCCTTGGGGGTGAGCCGCCAGTAGATCTCCTTGCGGTTGTCGGGCAGTTGGTAGCTTTCTATAAAGCCCGCCGCCTTAAGCTTGGCCGCCCCCTTGCTCGCGCCGCCGCGCGTCATGCCCATGGCCTCGGCCAACGCGGTGACGTTGGGCCCCCCGAGCCTGTCGATCCACATCAGCATATCCTTGCCGCCGTGATGCGCAAGGTCGGGCACGCTGTGCGCGATGCCCCGCCCGATGTCCCTGCGCAGATGGCTGTACTGCCGAAGGGCCTGCGCGAGCCTTTCGTCGATGTCCATATGCCCTTCCTCCTTTGTTTCCTTGGAATCAATATACGCCGATTATGATTCCCGGTCAACAAAATATCGAAACTTTTACATTTCGCATGCAACGCGGCGAAGGTAACTGAAAGAGGGTATTGCAAAATTCATTCCATGAGGTATGCTATGAGTAGCGAATTGTGTAACCGCGCAACGCGCAATTTTGGGCATTCATACGGATGACGAGGGGGAAACGACATGAAATACCGCTTATGGGCCCTGCTGCTCGCCTGCTGCCTGCTGCCTGCTGCTGGGCCTCGCGCCCTCTACGGCGCTGGCCGTGGGAGATACCTACACCATTAATGCCTCTACCACCTTCAACCAGGTGCAAGCCAGCATCACGAACGCAACCGGCCCCGTGACCTTTGTCCTCGAAGCGAACTTTGTGGTTTCCAATATAGACTCCCTCACCATTCTCGATGGCAAGGATATCACATTCGAGTCCGCCTCCGGCCAGGAATTTTCCATTACCCACAATGGCACGACGAGCGACAAGCCGGGGTTCATCGAAGTCAGCGGCAGCGCGCTGACGCTGCGCAACATCGTCGTCGACGGGCTGGCCTCCGCCGTCCACAGGCGCTGCGTATTCATTAAGGCGGGGGCGCTGACGCTGGAGAACGGCGCGCATATTATTAACGGCGGCGACAATGTTGGGTACCAGGGAGCGACGGGCGGGGGCGTGCTTGCCATCAATGCAACCACCGGCAGCGCTCCCATCGCGATCGTCATGAAGCCGGGAAGCTCCATCAGCGATTGTCGAGTCGATTCGGGCGCCGCTTCCTTTCCCGTTTACGGCGGCGCCATCGCCCTAGAGGGGGTAAACGTCTCGCTGGACATGCAAGGAACCATATCGCATAATTCCGCCAAGACGAATAGTGGAAGCGGGGCATACGGCGGCGGCATCGCCGTGAGGAATGGCGCGAGCGCCGTGATTTCGGGAACCGTCAGCGACAATCAAGCCTCAAGTAACTCTGCGACGGCTGCGGTGCGCGGCGGCGGGATCTACGTGGACGCGTCGTCCTCGTGCACGCTGCAAACCGGCGCTGCGATTATCGTAAATAAGGCGGGCAGCCCGGTATGCCCCGGCTATGGCGGAGGGGTCGCGAACGAGAGCGACAGCTTTACGATGAGCGGCGGCGGCATCTTCAACAACATCGCGTTGCCTGTCGTCATGGGAAAGGGCGACGACTTGTACACCGGCACGGCCTCCTTTACCATGAGCGGCGGCTCCATTAGCATCCCGAGCCCGATGCTGTCGGCATGCTCCGTATATCTGGCCGAAGTCGCCGCTTCCGGCAAAACATTCGCAATGAGCGGCGATGCGACCATATTTGGCAGTGCCGTCTCGGAAAGCGACGCGCATACGATCACCCTGAGCGGCAGCCCGACCATAGCAGAGCTATATTTTAAAAAGATGGGGTTCACGCCCGTAACCATCCTCTCGGCCGGGCTTACGGGCGGCAGCGTGAAGCTTATGGGACTCGCCCGGAGCGTGACTACCCTTAACTCCGGCATCGTCGCCGTGCAAAAGCAGGGCGGGGCGGCGCTGACCGATGTGGAGGCGGGCGTGTTCTCAACCGGCGGCAGCGCGCTGACAACAGCGCCCGGCGGGGTGCAGCGGTTCATCCGCAGCGGGGTTAACCTGATCGTCGGCCCCGTCGAACTCGTGCCGAAGGCGGGCGGCTCCGTGGCGGGGGGCATCGCCCTTGAGAACGCGATGGACCCGGGCATAGCGGGCTTTACCGCGCTGGATCCGCTCCAATACAGCATCGTGACCGTCGGAAACATAGGCCTTACCAAGAATAACGAGTATACGCTTACCGCGCAGGGCATCGAGCTGAGCCCCGACTACCTTGCGACGCTCGCGCCGGGGCGCTACGCGGTAAGGGCCGTGCACACCGCCGACGGGGGCTATGGCAGCAACGTCACCTATGGAATCCCCGCCGCGTACGGCGAGTTTGTGATCGGGGGCTCTACGGGCGGCAGCCAGCCTGGGGAGACGGGCCCCGCGTGGTCGTTCACCGGCGGCGGGATCGGCATTCCGGGCGGCGCAACCGCGCCGCAGACCACGGCGGGGGCCGCGTCTTCGGTGAGCGCTCCGGCCGGCTCCACATTCCAGTGGCAGGCGCAGCAGGTTGGCGGCGCGTGGCAAAACATCCCCGGCGCTACTTCTTCCACCCTGAACACCAGCGCGGGGCTCACGCCCGGCCGGAACTATAGCGTGCGCTGCGTGATCGTAAGCCCGGGCGGCGCGCAGACGATTTCGCAGGCGGTCGGGTTCACCGCGGGCACGACGGCGTTTGGCGGCAAGGGCGCGTGCATAGGCGGGAACGTCAACGTGCGATCGATCGACAACCTGTGGAACGTGCCCATCGGCAAAATGCAAAGGGGGGGCGAGCTCACCCTTCTGGGCTACTCGAACAACTTCTTTAAGATTGCGTGGGCGGGCGCGCCCGGCGGGTATGCGTATATATCGGCCGACTATGTGGACGCGATGTTCGATACGCCGATCGACGTGAAGATCACCGGCACGGTGTATGTGCAGACGCAAAAGAACACGGCTTCCCAATACCGTGCGCTGACGCTCAAGGCGGGGGATACCGTTACGGTCATCGGGCGGCAGGGCAAGTGGTGGGTCGTGATGATCGACGGCAACATCTACTATATGCTCAGCGGCAGGAACATCCAGGTGTAAACCTCGTCGGCTTGCATTGCGCCAATGCCCCACAATACTGCGGTATTGTGGGGTTTTTTCTGCTCAGTGAAACCTGTTAATCCTCAAAACCGATGAAACAATTTTGTGGATTAAGAAGAACAACGAAGTAAGAAACGAGAGCTCGCGCTCCTCGTTCTTTCCGACCCAAAGAAACCTCAGTTTCTCGTCGTCGCGGGCTACATATCCCTCGCTTTCGCGTGCGCGCAAAAGCTCGCTCATTCCGCCGCTCCTCCTAATCCATAAAAGCACTGCGGCGCTTTTATGGAGTCAGAGCGACGGGGAAAGCGCGGAGCTCGCGCTCCTCGTTCTTCCCGACCCAAAGAAACCTCAGTTTCTTTGGGAAGAGGAGGGGCCACGGAGCGTAAAAAATCCCACCATACCGCAGTATGGTGGGATTTCGGAGCGCAGTGCGCCCCGACGTGGTAGCGGCGGTCGGATTTGAACCAACGACACTCCGGGTATGAATCGGAGAAATGAAAAAATCACCGCTATGATGCGCCGGTTAAACCGCCTATATTAGGGCGTTTGCAGCCATAAGCATCATCGGGGCGTACCGCATTATTTCGGAAAAAGGTTGCCCAAAGGTTGCCACTAAAGCCGGTAAATAGCAAAGAATAGAAACTGCATATATGCAAAGCAGCGATTTCCAACGACGGCCCTCCCCGCTCTCGGATTATACACGTGTGTTTTGCTAGGTAAATACCATACCGCGTTCCCGAACAAAAGCAGCCCGCACAACTTCTCCGCTGATCCGCTCACGGCTCTCCTTTAGGTGTGTGTAGATTCGAAGGGTGGTAACTGGATCGGCGTGCCCTAAGAGCTTTTGTGCGGTCAGGACGTCAACCCCTGCATCATAGAGTATGGATGCATAGTTATGGCGCAGATAATGCGCGGTCAGTATGGAGCCGTATACGGGCGGTACAATCTCGGGCTTGCGCTTCTCGCGCTTGGCGAGCCTGTTTTCGGCATCCTGATTTGCCCGTCTATAAGAACCGATTTCTTTCGCTTCTATCGATGGACAGCCCTTGAGCAATTCAACCCGAAATTCATCCCACATCCTATCATATGTGGATTTTGGAAGAAAACCTCCCTTTGGGGCTTGCACGATGTACGTGCCGCGCAGAATGGGTATCCGATTGAAGATTTCCATCAGCTCGTTAGGAATTGGCAATATGCGACGCGCGGCCTCGGATTTCAGCCCGCCCACGCCATTGACAATAAAATCTATATCGCGTTCAACATGGTATTCAGCTCTTCGTCGGTCGATGTCCTCACCCATGCCGCCCAAACCTTCGCCCCTGCGCAGGCCGAGATAGTAATACATCAAAACGAGCAGCCCATATTTATAGGTCGTGCAAAGATCAAGGACGGCGCGAGTTTCCGCGTCAGTAAGTGCACGTTTTTCATCTGGAGGCGCCGGCTTAGGAAAAACTAAGCCGACCGATGGATCGCGGTCGATCGCTCCGTTGGCGTAAGCATGCGAAAATGTCGACGTAAGGATGCTACTGATATCCCCGATGATAGTCTTACCATATCCCTTGAGGTTGTTTGCAATAACCTGGAGGTCCATAGCAGAGACCGCTTGTATTTGCTTATCACCTATGTAAGGAAGTATGTGGTTGTTAATGGCGGAAGCTATGTTTGCCCGTTGGGACTCCCCCGACTCGGACTTGCGATATATGTCGTAGTATTTTTGGATATAAACAAAGACAAGGGTATCCCTATCGATTTCCGACACGGGCATAGTGTGTTCGCGCCGGATTTTTTCTGCGTGCTCGTCACGCGCTTTTTTGGTGTAGCCACCGGCCCACTTACGCAAAGGTAAGCCGGACTCATCGTAGCCAATAATAATTTTCGTGCGATAGCGTTTCTTGGGCTTCTTTGGCACACGACCACCTCCAAGCATCTTAGATATTATCATTTTCTAATGATGATAATATTAGTAAATAATGGTAAAAGATTCTTATAGAACTAAATTAAAGCTGAAAAGCCCGAATAAAACCAATTTCAACCATATATGGATAAATTTACATATCCCATCACTTGATTTTTTATATCTTACATGTAAATGGAAGGCTTACCTAAAATATCCTATCTCTTCGTGCGAAGAGCAGCCCTATATTGCCTTAGCCCCACGCGGATACAGAGTGGGCCTATGTGGTTACTTGACGGGAATGAATGTTCGTGATATTGTTATATCCCGGTAAATAAGAGAACATACATTTGCATATATAAAAGGGAGGAGAAGGTCACGGTGGGAGCACACGATATTGAAAACTTAGGAAAAAAGAGAGCTAATCATGGGGTGGCAATCCGATATCCAGAGCATCGGGATATCGTGGGCATAACCCTATATGGTCGGTATTATGAAAATATCTGCGCGACCTGCAAGCTCGAAAAGTGCCCGGCAATTATTCACCAGCCTGACGCTTTGCCTCTTCTAAAATCTGCAAAACCTGCTCAGCAAATTCGGGAGATGCGAATAGAGCTTTGCGCTCGTCGCTGATACCTTTCTTAGCTATGATCTCCAGCCCTTCGGATGATGGGGGGCTGATTTTTATGGTTTGAGGATCTGAGACGCGCCCAAAAATCCAATCCATCGACACGTTGAAATGATCAGCATACCATTCCAAAGTGTCATAGTCCGCTTGGCTTTTCCCCGTCTCGTATTTTGCTACTGTGCTTTGCGCCTTCCCCATCAGTTGTGCCATATCACTTTGAGAAAGTCCCTTGCCCTCACGAAGCTCCCGGAGTCGATCCTTAACGTCCACAGATACTCACCCTCCCAATCATGCTATGTTTAGTATATTCAGAAATGGAATAAATTCAAGAAATATTCCATAAAGTGTTTACAATTCCTTTTTGGCATGATATAATTCCAATACAGAATATTAGAGGAGGATGCACGATGCTGAACCGCGAGTGGATTAGACTCCAGAGGCTCAAATTGCGCAAGACACAGGCTGAGATCGGTCGCGAAATTGGTTGGAGCCAAAGAGCGATTTGCGAGCTCGAGACCGGCAAACGCGGCATTGCTGCCGACCGGTTACCGGCTCTCGCAAAATCACTCAATTGCAATATTACCGACTTTTTCACCGATACGCTGGAGGATGACAAAGAGACGGCCTAATGAAAAGCCGTCCCCCTATGCCCTTGTACATCCATATTTAGCCGGCGCGATCTATGAAGTGTTCGACACCCGTGGGGACGTTTGCACCAGTTGTCTGCTCGAACAGCGCATTGAAAAGCAACCCAGTAGCCAGGCAATCAGAAGCACTGCGATGAGACACGGGACGGAATATAGCAAACCATTCGCAAAGTGTATCCAGTTTGTAGTTGGCGGGACCATCCTTCTCCTTGGTGCGCGCCAGCGAAAGAGTATCAAAAAGCTTCGGATTCCATTCCCGAAAGTCGAACCCGCTCTTAAAGAGGAACTTCGCATCAAACGGAAAGTTGTGCGCTATAAGGTTGAAGCCACGGGAAAATTCGATGAGCGCGGGGATCACATACTCAATAGTTGGCGCGTCTGCCACCATATCATCTGTGATGTGATTGACCTTTGTAGCCCCTGCGGGGATTGCCACTTTGGGATTGACAAAGGTTTCGAAGACTTGCACCGGCACGAATCCCATGAACTTTATAGCGGCTACCTCGATGATTTTGCAATTTCCAGCGTTTAGGCCTGTAGTCTCTACGTCGACCACAATAAAATCCCCATAACGCTCCACGGGGCTTCTCTTTGTTAAGTTAGTAAACGTTAATTCACCCATTTCGCCAACCAAGAGCGAAGATGCTGTGCTCTGCGAAGTAGGTTCCACGCGCGGAAGCGATGCAAGATAATCGGCGAATTTTTCTCTTCGACGCTGAGATGCCTCTTCCCGCACCAGTGCCCGCTGACGCGCCCTTTCTTCTTCGCTAGACGATGCATTTTGCTCGTCGGAGCGTAAGACTACATTTTGCGCAGTGTTACCAAGGCGCTTACTTGCC
>JAVBNW010000140.1:0-4596 GCA_031551255.1 Eubacteriales bacterium
CGTTGACCCCCAGTCTGCGGGGCTGCCGCCACCGCCTACTTCCGCCTCCTGCCCCTGCTAAAAAATCGCTCGCTCTTCTGCACCGCTTTTGGGGTTGGGCGACTATAAGCGGGAATTTTTCCGGCATCTTGCGGGAAACAATCCCTGGGCAATTTTGATTTAACCGCGCCCACGGTGTTCTTGTCGCACGGTTGTGGTATAATAAGAACATGGAAACAAATCGCAATGCCGTTCTTTCCTTCGAACAGTCCGGCGCTTTTTTTCATAAGCGCGCGGTAATTAGGGCCGATCGCCAAAGGTATCTTGAGGCGGTAGGCTTTTTGCGCAAGGCGCTGGAAAGGGAGCCGAATAATTCCGAATACATGCTCGACCTGGCGGATGTGTTTGCCAGGATGAGTTGCTACGACGAATCCAACCGCATTTTAGTGTCCATCGTGCGCATGGGCGAGGCGACGCCGGAATGCTTCTTTGGTATGGGCTGCAATTTTTACGCGCTTCGGCAATACGATAGGGCGCGCGAGGCCTTTTTAACATACCAGCAGCTCGACCCGGACGGCGAGTTCTTAGCAGCCGTTGAAGATATGCTCGACGAGCTGGACGAATGGGAAGAGGCCATGGAGGCCTCGCCGCTTAAGCGGGTTTCGGCCATGGCCCAGCGCGGAGGGCGCGCGTTGGATGAAGGGGATTATCACCTCGCCGTGCGCCTTTTGTCTCGCGCGGTCAAGCGCGAACCTGAGCTTTCCTATGTGCGTAACAATTTGGCATTGGCGCTTTTTTGCCTGGGTAATGTCGACCAGGCGGCGAAGGAGACGGCCCGCGTGCTGTCCTTAGAGCCCGATAACCTGCACGCCAATTGCAATATGGCGATCATCCTTGACGATAGGGGAAGGCGCGGACAGGCGGCCGTTCATCTTAAGCGCGCCGTCGATGCCGCGCAAGACGATGTAGATGATCTTTCCAAGATTTGCCTTACGCTATGCGAGATGGGGCGGGATGAGGACGCTTATGCGTATCTAAAGCGGCTTTTGCACCTTAAGCCCTACGATAAGCTCTCCCTGCATCACTTTGGGATCGCCTGCTACAACCTAGCCGAATACCGCGAGGCGATCGCCGCCTGGGACAGGGTGCGCCGCATCGATCCATACAGCCCTGTTCCGCCGTACTGCATTGCCAGGGCCCGCGCCGCTATAGAGGGGGAAGCGCCCAGCCGCATGACGTACTCCGACCAGCTGCCCGCCGAAGAGGTGAGGCGTCGTGTCGCCGAATTTGCCGGAAACCTCAGTGGAGGGCGCGAGGAATTCACCAGGCGCTTTGAAGAAGACGCGTCGTTCCGCGACCTTGTGCGTTGGGGCTTGGGCGTTGCGGATGTAACCTTTCGCCGCACGGCGCTGAAGCTTTTAACGTTCATGGGCGGCGATCGGGCGGAGGAAATGCTTCGCGAGTTTTTGATGCGCCCGGATGAAGGCGAGGAGTCCAAGCGCGAGATCATGGCGGCGCTCAAGGAAATTGGCGCGCCCGAACCGTATATCGCCGTGATGGGGGGCGCGGTGGTCGAGGTGCGCATCAGCGTCTTTAATAGCGACCGCCCGCTGACGGATACACAAAGGATTGTGGTGCAGATGGCCATCGAGGCCCTGCCGCTTGCGCAGGAATCCCCGCGGGATGTTCGCGAACACGCCGTAAAGGGCATTATCGCTCTATGGATACGCTTTTTAGACAGGGCGGGCAGCAGGGGCGCACGCATTCGCAAACCTCAGAATTGGGCGGCCGCATTGGTGTTTATGTATTGCGCCCAAGAAGGGATTGACCTTGACAGGCGCGCATTGTGCCGCCGTTTGGATGTTCCGCCGCGCTCGCTCAAAACGTACGAGGCATATTTTACCCAAGCCCTTTCGGATGGAGAGAAGACGGATGACGATTGAAAATTTTGACGCGCGCTTTAGTGCATATATCGTAGAGTGGTCCCACAAAAACGCCAAACGGTACCGCAATGCCGATGAAATGGAAGCCGCCATGCCCGACGTATATACCCGCTGGCTCAACACTCCCGCCGATTGGTTGGGGGGGACGACGCCGGGCATTTTCTTCGCGGCGTACGACGACCCTCGCCATTTGATCGCGTGGATGAGGGAATATCTGGCCGCCGCGGTGCCCGTGCCCGACCCGCTGCTCGAGAGGATTGCCGAGCTGGGCGAGGCGGCGAAGGAGCCGCTGACGGAGCTCATCAGGGACGCACAGGGCGAGATTGCGATGCTTGGGCTGTCGCTGCTGGCGGAGATCGACGCCGAACCGCCGGTTGCCGACTATATTGCGCTCATTATCAAACATACGGGCGAGGGCGAGCTGGCAATCCGCGCGACGGAGGCGCTGCGGGCCGTCGGAGCGCCCGCGCTGGGCGCGTGTCTTACCGCGATGCAGAGCGCCCCTGTAGGCGTGCGATTGTGTTTGATGGACATGCTCGCCGATTTTCCCGGCGAGGATGCGGCGCTTATGCATGCCCGCGCGCTGCTTCGGGAAGGGGCGGATGCGGCGCTCATGGCCGCATACATCGCCAGGATCGGCGACCCTTTGGCGCTTGAAGATCTTTATGCTGTTGCGGGCGACCCGAAAATCGACTATCTGACGTACCTGGAGGTGCGCAACGCGATCGACGCGCTGGGTGGGGACCCGCCCGCAGAGAGGGAGTTTGCCGGAGATCCCGGCTACGAGAGCCTTCACCGGCTGTCGCAGCCTTAAGCCGCGCAGGCTGCCAAAAGCCACAGGGGAGCGTGTAACGCGGGAGACGCGAGGCCCGGCTCAGGGTCGGCCCAGTAGGCCACATGGCGCTAAAATTGCCCTGTAATGCATAATTTCGACTTTATCGCCCTTCTGCCGGCCGTTCGCCATACTTCCCTCACTATATTTCTTCGGCGGAAAGTTTGTAGAGGTACGCATGCCTACGTGCCGCAAGGCGTATTGGCGTCTTCTGTTTTCATAGCAAATTTCTTAGATGAGAGGGTATTGCCGCTTGCAGACGCATACATGGCGTGCTACGGCCGCGTTTTCGCTGGAAGGAACGGTGGCAGGTGAGCTAAGGAGGCTTGGTTTTGAGGATGCGCGCGGCGCCGACGGCTGTGCGACGTTTTCGGGCACGATGCGCGACGCCCTGCGCGCGAACCTCAACCTGCGCTGTGCCGACCGCGTGATGCTGCAAATGGGCCGCTTCCAGGCCCTCACCTTCGACGAGCTCTTCGAAGGCGTGCGCGCGCTTGCCTGGGAGGAGCTTTTGCCCCGCAACGTAAAGCTGCCGGTTACTGGTAAGTGCGCGCGCTCGAAGCTGATGAGCGTAAGGGATGTGCAAGCGATCACTAAGAAGGCGATTGTAGAGCGGCTCAAGCGGGTATATAAGCTCGAGTGGTTGCCGGAAGATGGGGCGGAGTATGCAGTGGACGCGCACATGCACGGAGATATTGCCACGTTGTGCCTAGATTCCAGCGGCGAAGGGCTTTCCCGTCGGGGATACCGTACGTGGAACGGCGAAGCGCCCTTGCGCGAAACGCTTGCCGCGGCCATGGCGCTCCTATCGCCGTGGAGGCCGGGCGAGCCGCTGCTCGACCCGATGTGTGGCACCGGCACCATTGTCATCGAGGCGGCGCTGATCGCCATCAACCGCGCGCCGGGCATCGGCCGCTCCTTCGCGATAGAGGGTTGGGAACAGCTATCCGCCGGGGATGCCCGGGAGTTGCGCGAGGCGGCACGGGCGGGGGAGCGAAAGACCGACGCGCCGCTTACTGGAAGCGATATCGACCCTTCCGCGCTGGAACTTGCGCGCAGGCATGCGGCCGCGGCGCGCGTGGAAGGCCTTGTGAACCTTTCACTGTGCGATGCGCGGGATGCGCGCGTTGCGGGGCCGCGCGGCGCGATTGTCGCCAATCCGCCCTATGGCGAGCGGATTGGGGGAAAGGACGGAGCGCTTGAGGCCTACCGGGCGCTGCGCGGGACGTTTGACGCCCATCCCGGGTGGAGCTTGACGGCACTTTCGTCGCACCCGGGTTTTGAAAGAGCCTTTGGGAAACGCGCGGATAAGCGAAGGCGTCTATTCAATGGGCGCATCGAGTGCGAGCTGATGCAGTTTGGCAGATAACGCAGGCAGCGCGCAGCGCAAAGATTCGCATACATCCGCGGATTTTGCCGCGGGATCTACATAAAGGGGGGCTTCTATGTTTTCTCAAAAGCACAATTGGCCAAGGTTGATCGGCAGCGTACTTTTGCTGATCGCAGGTGTGATCGGCATCGCGAACCCGGGCTTTGCGTCCGTGGTGATCGTCGTTTTGATCGGCGCCGCGCTCATGATCGCCGGCGCGCTGCAAATCGGCTTTTACCTGAGCGGCTCCAAGCTCGCTTCGGGTTGGGACATGCTCACCGGGGTGCTGGATATCATCGGCGCGTTCATCGTGCTCGTGAACGGCACTACGTCGCTGCGCGTGCTCGCGGTGCTCGCGGGCGTTTATGTGATCGTGCAGGGCATCCTTTCGGTGTACAACGGCTTTCGGGCGCGCGGCCGCACCGGCCTGTGGAAGATAGGCGTCATCTGGGGCGCGCTGGCGATGCTGCTGG
>JAVBNW010000034.1:0-25480 GCA_031551255.1 Eubacteriales bacterium
GCATGCCTACGCTGTGAACGGGGCGGAGCTGACGAAGACCGAGCACACCGGCAAGGTGACCGCGTACGAGTACGACAGCCTGAACCGGCTGACCCAGGAGAAGGAAACCCTCGGCGCTTCCATCACGACGAAGACCTACGCGTACGACGCGTGGCAAAACCGCACGAGGATGGCGGTGACGAAGCCCGGAGAGAGCTGGGAGGTTACTTACACTTACGACGCCAACGACAGGCTGCTGGCCGAGAAAAAGACCGGCACGGCCAAAGATCTGACCGACGGCGGATTCAGCCGGGCGGGTTATAACCGGATACCATACAACCGCAAGGCGAAGTTCGAGCGCAAGAGCACGTACGGCTACGACGCGAACGGCAGCCAAACGAAGAAGAGCATGTACAAGGGCATGGAGGCGGGCGCGGCGGCGTATTGGGCGCTGGTTGGCGAGGAAGTCAGCGGATATGACGTATGGGATAAGCTGATAAGCTTTGCCAAGGGCGAAACCGCCGGCGGAGCGCCGGTTATCCACTCCGCGACGGCGACGTACGCCTACAGGCCCGACGGACTGCGCACTTTGAAAACCACATCCAAGAGCGAGAATGGCGCAAGCGCCGTAAAGACGCTGGTGCACGTGTGGGACGGCGCGAATATCGTGGCGGAGACGGACGCGGCCAACGCGTTGCAGGCGAAGTACCTGCGGGGCGGGAAGCTGGTTGCTATGGAGACTTCCGTAGGGAGCGCATCGCGGCAGTATTACCGCTACAACGCGCACGGGGATACGGTGCAGCTGTGCGCGGTGGCGGGCGGCGTAACGAAGAACTACGCGTACGACGCGTTCGGCGTTCCGGGTGACGATGCGGCCGGGCAGAGTGCGGATGTCAACCCGTTCTTGTACACCGGGCAGTACTTTGATAGGGAGACGGAGACGTACTACCTGCGCAACCGGTATTACAACCCAGCGACCGGCAGGTTCGGCAGAGTAGACCCGGCGAGATCGGGCTTAAACTGGTATGCCTATTGCGGCAACAATCCAATTATGTTCTACGATCCGTTCGGGTTAGCAGCCTATGCAACCGCTGATGCGGCGATCGCCTCGTATGGCGGCAGGCTATCCCCCGCGGAAGAGGCGGACATCCGCGAGTACTATGCCAATCCCAAAAACCAAGCAAAGCAAGCTGTTGCGGCATATGGTGGATCATCGATGCACCCGGCGGATCAGGCGGCTATTTATGACTACTACACATACCAAGATCAAAAGCGGGCCGCCAACCAGTGGCTATCCCGCACGGGATATACTTTCTACGATCCATGGTCGCATCCATTGATAGATGAAAATGCTGCTATCAGGTCAATGTATGCCTACGGTGACGTGGATCCATATTTAAAAGCGGTGTTTACGCTGGCATTTGGAGTGACTTGGAACGCCGGATTTATGGGCTCGGTTTCTCAATCTGACCAAGTGGTATTCGCGTTCAACGATAGGGGCGCACAAGGTGGACGAGCGCAAAGCACCGATTTCGGCGGGGGAACCCCTTCGGCCGGTGCTGGAGTAACTATTACAATAACCAACGCAAAAAGCATTGACGATTTAAACGGAGTAGGGCTCGCTACCGGTGGTACATTCGGCCCGATCGGCATCGATAAGGTAATTGGGCAAGCCGGAACAGGAGAGGTAGTATCCGGCTGGCAAATAACAATTGGAGCAGGAACACCATTTCCGGAGGGACACGGTAGGATAACCAATACAACGGCAAAAGAATTTAAGGAATGGGCCGATGAGGATATAAAGAAGAGCATGGAAGTAAGAGAAAGGGTACGATGGAGGCTGGGATTCAGGTGATACGATGCAGGGGTGTATAAACTCTGTATCGAGCCTCGGCAAAGCATTTTTAAGAGGAGGAAGCATTATGCTTCCTCCTCTTTTTCGCGTCCACGACCGAAAAAAAAGCCCCATTGAGCGGCATGAAGCGCGGCGACGATATTCCAGGCGATGCCGGGCTTCTTCCTGATCGCCAGGGCCATGAGCAATTCCTCGTATTTCGTTGTTGAGGGGCGCTTTCTCCTGTATAATGAAAGAAACGTTTAAAGATGATGAAACGAGTGGTGACTGTGGCGCGGATACCGATTCGAAAGGAATTGATCGCTTCAAGGCTTTTAAAAGAATACGCGAGCTGGATCTATTGCACGGCGTGCAGGAAAGCCGTCGCATATCTTTGCTATGTCACTTATGATGTATTTGATTTTTCGTATACATGTTCGTGCGGCGGCAAAGGGCAGGTGCATATCGCCTTTGGCGATACGCCCGGCACAAACGTAAGCGACAATCCCCTTGTGCCCATAAAAAATCACCTGTGCTGTCCCACAGATGGATCTCCCTTGGTAAAGTTCGTCGACGCGCGTTTGGAGATCTACGAATGCTCCATCGTCTGCAAAGCCTGCAACACGCAATATTGCGCTCACAAGGAGCCGATAGAAGCTGGCTATGAACGATGAATCGCGCTCTGCGGTGCACACCTGACCGCAAAGAGCTTGCAGTGGTATTTTGAGCGCAACCGCTTCCTCTGCTTCCGCATCAAGAGCTCTAACCGGAGCCATCAGGGCCATTACGACGTGGGCCTGATTCGGAGCAGCCGGTATGCCAAAGGCGATATGACCGCCTTTATGCAGAACAGAAAAAGCGCTTCGCCGGTTCGCCCTGTGACAATGTCATCGACCAGCGTCTACGGCAGCGCGGCAGGCATGGCAAAGACCGGGAATAAAAAAGTGGTTTTATATCGTCTCTATAAGCACTGAAGGAGTTGTGGCGGAGGCATCGCCGGCTTCGCGGATAACGCGCCAATTGTTAGGGCAATTACGGGTACGATGGTTTCGTACCGGATGTGAATACTTCATCATGGGCCATATCACCCACCACCGGGCAATGACAGGCTCTCCCCCGGTTGACGGTTGCATATGGGGATGACGAGTTATGCGTTGGCGCATCGGTCAACGGCAAATGTGGATAGAATCAGATTCATCAATCTGCCTGCTCATAAGCGAATAGCCGCACAAAAAAGGGCAGGGTGGAAAACGATATGCAACGCGCAAACATCATCAACCAGCTTACGAGGGCAAAATTCGTTAAAACTCGTCTCCCTCATCGCAAATCGACGTGTCGAGAACAATGTAAAAACGAAAGGAGCGTTCCCATGAAGAAACCAAGGGCGTTTGCCATGTCTTTTGCAAGCGTTTATCCTCTGTACATCGAAAAAGCCGAGAGAAAGGGCAAAACCAAGGCCGAGGTAGATGAAATCATCTTTTGGCTTACCGGCTATGATGAAAACTCCCTCAGGCATCAAATAGCCGAAGAAGTGGATATGGAAAGATTCTTCGATATGGCCCCACAGATAAACCCAAACGCATCGCTCATCACAGGGACGATCTGCGGGTATCGAGTTGAAGAAATTGAAGATAAAACCATGCAAAGAATCCGGTGGTTGGATAAATTGGTAGATGAACTGGCAAAAGGCAAAGCCATGGATCGTATTTTGAGAAAATAGCCTGCTGCGCGGCTGATGGAGAGGCATGGCATACCCATGTGTGACGATCAGGCAAAGCAAAGGCTGCGCAGATGAGCTTTAGGGCGGCGGTAGGCTCCGTGGCCCGGCAAAGCGTATATCCGAGCAGGATGCCTCGTTCGTATTGCGCTTATCAAACTCTTTGCAGAGGAGAGATTATGAACGGGCAAAACAGAGCCGACGTTGAAGTCGGCGCATTGGTGGACATCATACTGAAGCAAGATCAGGCGACGGGTGGCCTCACGCGTGGACGGGTTAAGCGCATTTTGACGAAAAGTGTTTCCCATCCATATGGCATCAAGGTAATGCTTCAGGATGGCCAGGTTGGCCGCATAAAAGCTGTTTTGGAGAGATATGGGCCCACATAAACAGTGCTAGGCAATGAAAAAGCGCCGCCCGGCTGAAAACGATCGGCGCTTTTTCGTCGTGCGCGAGGCTCGCTCTTGGGGGCGCCAAATTGAATCGAAATAAAAGATTGCTACTGCTGTGGAGCGAGCAAAAAATAGCGACGCCGATACTATGCATAGCAGAAAGCCGTGCTATCGATAGGCCCCAAGCGGCGCAAAATTACCCAAATCGGCCGAAAGGCTGCACACAGCGGCCGCCGATTTGGAAATTAAACTATGTGGCTGCTTGCGCATCTGAAGCAGGCCCGAACGGGCCGATGCCGGTCGCCTACCCTCTTAACCGAAAACTTCTTCTGATGCTAAGGCTCTCTACCGTGCTTCCGTTGCCCAAAAAGCCGGCAAAAAATGGCGAAACCCGCTAATCGCCGATTCCATGGCAAATGCGTCAGTGCAGTTGTCGCATCCATATTGCCGTTCAAACCGGCGATAGCCTTTTAAATATCGCCAACTGTGCAGCGGATGGGCACCTCGGCTTTGCGATGCGGGTATACTACCTGGCTCGCCCTTGATCGTCGTGGGATTTCCTGAAAACCGGAAAGCATCCGCGAAAATTTCCATGCCGGCCTCAACTGCGGCGGCATCGAGGCTGTGCGCCACGACCGCTGCGTAGGCCCGCGGGTTCGTCTATCAATCGTACAGCAGAAAGGGTGGCATCCATGGGTGAAAAAATCAAAGACGGCTTTACGTTTGTAGAATATGCGAATTCGAGGTTGATTCGAAAAATCGACGATATTCCCGAGCTCAAGCATGCATTGATCGAGCTTAGCGAGTCGAAGACGCATCGCGAGATGTCCCAGTACGCCCTTTTGCTTGCCGAGCATATTTTGCACGTAAGCGGGGTGGAGCGTTGCGCTGTGATCGACGACTGCCTTACCGTCAACGCGAAATGGCAAAACAAAGAGGCAAAATTTCAAGACGCGCGAGACGTCGCCGATATCGCAAACACCCTTGCCCGCGAAGAAAAAAGCCCCTTAAAAACAAAAGTACTGCGGGCCATGGGGCAAGTTGCCGCTACGCCTCACGTCAGGTGGCATGCGTTGGTGGCTTCGGAATACGCAGTCGTCGTAATCAATCTTATGTATCCCGGCGATCTTGACAAGGTTAAAGAAGAGCGCAAACTGCAAATTGAACTGATGAAAAGCGTATAGGCGTTTTTATCGGCTATGCCCTAGGGCGTACCCCAAAGTTGTCGCGATGCAGATTACGGAAGACCAAAGAGTTTTGTCGTTTTTCTTCGCCGAAGGGATCGCAGGGGTACGCGTACCCGTCCGCGAGGAGCAATGCGCCGATAAGATGCCGCATGATGCGCGCGCAGGGTTTTAGAGACGCGCCCTAAGCAGAAACTCACAAACCTCGCCGCCTAGCCCGGCCAGCGAATGCCCCAAATTGGGCAGTTCCATCACTTGAAAGTGCGGAAGCAGCGAGCGGACCCGCGCAGCGGTTTCATCCGAGCGCAGCATGATGTCCTTGCCGCCGACAAACACGATGCCCGGAATGGAAAGTCTGCGCAGCTCCGCGTCGCCAAACACGGGGATGGGCTCCTGGCGCGCGTTGAAGCAAAACGCGATCAGCTTTTGATAGTTGAGCATAATCTCGGGGATCGGCCCTTCGCCGTTGATCCTGCGCAGCAGCTCGTTTATGCCCTCCTCGCCCCGGGGCAGCAGTTCCATGGCGACATCTTTGAACGCGTGGTTTTGCGAGCCGATGCCGGCCGGGCATAAAAGCGCCAGCTTCGCAACCCTACCCGGATGCGCCGCCGCGAACTTGACAGCCAGGAAGCCGCCCAGCGAAGCGCCGCACAGCGCGGCGCGCTCTATGCCCAGCGCAGCGAAGACGTCCAGCAGCCAATCCGCATATTCGTCCGTTCCAAAAGGCAACTGCCGCTCGTCGCTCCTGCCGGGCTCGCCGGGGATATCCGGCGCGTACACGCGAAACCGCGTAACGTATTTGGGAATGTCTCCGATCCACATCGCGGCGTTCATACTGCTGCCGTGCAAAAGAACCAGCGGCGGATCGTTCCGATCGCCCGCGGCAATGATCGACGTATGTCCGTGCCGCGTATGCACCTGTATACGCTCGTGTGGAACGCTGAGCATGTCCATCATATTGTCGTAGTAGGAAAGCACCGCCTGGCGGCCCTCCGTAGTCTTAAATGCGGTATTCATCAAACATCCTCCCCCGCCAACCAACGCTCGGCGCTCTCTTCATCCCCAAAGGAATGAAATGCGCCGCCCCGGTTGGCTTCTATCAGCACATCGGCAAACTTGCCCTTCGTATAGCTCCCCTCCAGCACCAACGCAGCCTTAACCCGGTACTGCGCAAGCTTTTGCATCACCGCGCCGGTAAGCCCCGTGCGCAGGTTAAAAAAATCTTCCGGCAGCGCGCGTTCGTAAAGCATCACGCGGCTCGCGTGCCGCTCGATGCAATCCGCAACAAACTGCGCGGCGTCCACTGACTGCGGGCGCTTCCCTGCCGGACGGTAGCGCAAATATGCGACGCCATTTCTCTCAACTGCTTCATAGCGCATCTCGCCACTCCCTCCCCCGTCATCTGCGGCACATGGCAGATCGGCCTCCATCTCCACGTAAAGCGCGATCGATTCGCGCGCGCACACCGCCCAGGTAAGCTCCGCCTGATAGCTCCTGCGGATGTTCTCCTCTACCAGCCAAGAAAGGGCCGCTTCGAAATCCGCCTCATCAGCGAGCATCGAAGGCGGCGCATGCAGGGCCAACTGCGCGCGTAGCTGGCGTATGTATTCACACAGTAGCTCATCGGCCTTGCGCGCCCCAATCTCCCCCACGCAGCTTAACTGTATGAGAAACGGCTTGCGCAATTCCATCATTTCCGGCGCCGCGCCGAGCCACTCCCGAAGGGTTACGCGTCCGGCGTGCGTAATGGTGTACACTTTTCTTGAGGGCAGCTTATCTTGATGATGAAGCTCGCCCGCCACAAGTCCCTCGTCAAGCAGCGCGCTCAGCGCCTTGTAGATCTGATTGTTGTTGCCGGACCAGGGCATGATCGGCGAACTTTGGATTCGCTTTTTAAGATCATACCCCGCCATGGACTCGCGGCCGAGCATCCACAGAATCACGCATTCAATGGTCATTCCTTCACCTTCATATTTAACATATGATATTAATAACATATGCTTATTTTTTTTGTCAAGGTCAAGATACAAGATGAGACCAAAATTTGCGCGCATAGATTGACAATGCGTCTTTATAGAGTTACGATATAACCAACCGGTTGGTATGGGATGGTGTTGTTAAGATGAGTCAGACAAACAACCCCACGCGGCAAAAAATCTTGGCCGCTTCTCTGGCTCTGTTCGCGGCGGGCGGCTTTGAGGGCACGAGCGTCAACGCGATCACCCGCGCGGCGCAGGTGAATAAGGCCACAATCTACTATCATTTCGAAAGCAAGCAGGCGATTCTCGATTGCCTGATCGAAGATTTTTTGCAGGGCCTCGTCCACACGACGCTTTCTCTGGTCAAAGCCGGCGACGTCGGCGCGATGTACCGCTACGCGGCCCAGGATGCGAGGTTTCTCCCGCTCGACGCCGACAGTCTGGGGCGCATCTACAAATTTATGGACGATTACCTCGACCGGCTCTTTCTATTTTTTGAAGAACATAGAGACATTCTGCGCATCCTGTTTGCCGAGTCGCTCAAAGATGGAAACGGCCAGGAGTTGTTGTTTCGCTTAAGCGATATCGTCGCCTCCAGCCCCCAGGCGTACCGCGACGCTTTTGAGCAAATGGGGATTCCAAAGCTCGATGCAAAGATGGCGGTTATCAAATTCTTCGGCGGCATTCTGCCACTAGCGTATTATTCCATCTGCCGCGAGGCCTGGCAGGCACGCTACGGCATGAGTGGCGACGAACTCAAGGCAGGCATGCGGGAACTGTTTAGAATCGAAGTCGGCGGTTATATGGGAGCTGAAGTACGCCCATAGGCGGGGGGCATGGCGAATGCGGGAAATGATTTGTGGCAGGCGGATCACCAAAGTGTATCAGACCGGCGAAGTGCGCGTGGAGGCGCTGCGCGGGCTGGACATCACGCTGTACGAAGGCGAGTTTGTCGTGATCCTAGGGCCTAGCGGCTCGGGCAAGTCGACTTTGCTCAACATCCTGGGCGGCATCGACGCGGCGACGAGCGGCGAGGTACTCTTTGACGGCGCCGATCTTTCCGGCGCGCCGGAAAAGCTGCTCACGCGCTACCGCCGCCACGCGGTGGGCTTCGTGTTCCAATTCTACAACCTGATGCCCAACCTCACCGCGAGGGAAAACATCAAGCTCGCCACCGACATCGCCCCCAAGCCCTTTGGCGTGGATCAAATGCTCAAGGATATCGGGCTTGAAGACCGGGCGTCGCACTTTCCTTCCCAGCTTTCCGGCGGGCAGCAGCAGCGCATCGCCATCGCGCGCGCCGTGGCGAAAAACCCGCGCATGCTGCTGTGCGACGAGCCCACCGGCGCGCTGGATGTGACGACCGGCGTGCAAGTGCTCAAGGTGCTTCGGCATTTTAACCGCGAGTACGGTAAATCCGTCGCGATCATCACGCACAATGCCGGCATCGCGCAGATGGCGGACCGGGTATTTACCATCAGGGATGGGGAGATCGCGCACACCCAGGTCAACCTCGATCCGGTAGAGCCGGACCAGGTCGTCTGGTAGGGCGGGGGCGAGCGGATGAAGACCACGCTGTTGCTGAAAACCCTGCGCGATATGCGCTCGCACCTGGGTTCCTACATCGCCTGCGCCATGGTGATGGCGATCGGCGTGATGATGTACGCGTCGATGACCCAAGTCGTCGGCTCCATCCCCGCCGCCCAGCAGGCATTTTATCAGGAGTGCCGCTTCGGCGACGCGTTTGCGACGGTCAACTCCATGCCCTCCTCAAAAATTGCGCGTCTTGCAGCCCTGAAAGGCATCGCCCAGGTTTCCGGGCGGTTGGTGACCACCGCGCGCATCGTGGACGACAGCCGCTCGGGCAACGCCCAGCTGCGCCTGATCTCCTACGATCCTAAGGAGGCGCAAAGGCTCAACGACATTCTCGTCACATCCGGCGCCGCCCCTGCGGCGGGGAGCTATTCGGTGTGTCTAAGTGAAAACTTCTTGATAGCCAACCGCCTTGCACCGGGCGACACCATCGAGGTGGCGGTGCGCGGCCGGCGGGTGCCGCTGACGGTTCTTGGCAGCGTGCAGACACCGGAGTACATTTACGTAATGCCCGAAGGCAGCATCATGCCGGACGACCTCAACTACGGCATCGCCTATGTTCCTGAGGATGTGTTTTCCAGCCTGCTCGGCCGCGAAGGCGAGGTAAACGACCTGTCGTTCCGCCTGGAGGAAGGCGCGACCTTTGAAGACGTTGAGCGGGCGATGAACGACGAACTGTCCCCTTATGGATTGATCACGCTGCTCGCGCGCAAAGATCAGCCCAGCCACGCTATGCTGGAAACCGAAATACAAAGCATGCGCGCGATGGTGGGTGTGGTTCCGGTCATCTTCTTGATGCTGGGCTCGCTGATTATGACGGTGGTCGTCAAGCGCATGATCGAGCAGCAGCACGAGCAGATCGGCCTGATGAAGGCCTACGGCTACACCAACCGCGAGGTATTGGGGCATTATTCTCTCTATGGGGTGGCCATCGGCCTGATGGCCTCGCTGATCGGCGGCCTGATGGGCGTGCTTGTGGCGGGCTACATGGCGGATCTTATGCGTACGTATTTTGTAATGCCCGGCATATCCGGCGCGTTCTCGCCGCAAAACGTGCTGTCCCTATCGGCGCTGGCGCTTGTTTTCGCGGTAGGCGCGAGCCTGTACGGCGCGCGCGGCGTGATGAAGCTTCGGGCCGCAGAGGCGATGCGCCCCCCTGCCCCGCCCAGCGGCAGGCCGATTCTGCTGGAGCGCCTGAGCTTTTTGTGGAACGCGCTGCGCAGCATTACGCAGATGTCGCTGCGCAATCTGTTCAGGGCGCGCTCCCGATCGGTGATGACCTTGCTGGGCCTGACGGTGTGCTACGCGCTGTCCGCGGCGGTGTTCGCGTTCAGCCCAATGGTGGATTTCATGATGAACGAGAACTTTTCCATGGTGCAGCGCTACGATGTCAAAGTAGCTCTCAGTTCTATAACGGAAGCCCGCCGGCTGGAATCGACACTTAACAGGATGCAGGAGGTCGATAAGGTCGAGCCGGTGCTGGAACTCCCGTTGACCGTGCGCTCGGGCGATCGCTCCAAGGATACGTCGGTGATGGCGATCCCCGCGGACAGCGCGCTGTTTTTGATGTTCGACGACAAGGATCGGCCGGTTTCGTTGCCTGGCGAGGGCATCGTCATCACCTATCGCCTTGCCAAGGATTTGGGCGTTTCGATAGGCGACGAAGTGCTGCTGGACATTGCCTGGCCGGACAGAGAGATCCGCGCGCCCGTCGCGGCGCTGTGCGAGCAGTATACGACCAACTACGTCGTGTGCGAAAACGAATTCCTAGCCCGGGCCATGCGCGTAAGCCCGCTGGCCACCGGCGCGATGATCAGAACATTAGGCGAACGGGAAGCGGCGGTTGCCGGCCTTACCCAAAGGCTTGAAGAGGCGGAAAACGTCTCGTCGATCCTGAATGTAGAGCAAGTGAAAAAGAGCATGAACGATTTGATTCAGACCTCCATGAGCATGCTGTACGCGATGGCGATGATGGCGGTATTCGCAGGCTTTGCCATCGTATATAATGCCAGCACCGTCATCCTTTCCGAGCGCACGCGGGAGCTTGCGTCCATGCGCATCCTCGGCTTTTCGCTGGGAGAGACGGTCAGGGTGGTGTCCTACGAGCAGTTGGTGCTGTGCGTGGCGGGCATATTGCTGGGCATTCCGCTGGCGGGGTACATTATGCAGGCGCTCGCGCAGATGGTCGCAGAAATGGCCGATCAGTTTGCCATTCCCGCGCGGGTGCCGGTAAGCTCTCACGTAACGGCCGCGCTGTCGATCTTGGGGGCCTGGCTCGCGGCGGTGGGCGTAACCGCGCGCAAGGTGCGCCGCATGCCCATGGCGGATGTGCTCAAGGCACGGGAATAGGGACGCGCCGCCTTACCAAGGAACTTGGCAGATGGGCGGGAAAGACCCGGCGAAAGCAAATTGCAACTTAATCGGGACGCGGGGGAGGATGAACATGCGCAAGCTGCTCGGAAACAAAAAGGTACGGTTTTTACTTATCGCCGTCGCCACGGTGCTTGCCGTCGCCGCGGGGGTGCTGTATGCGAGCGGTCCTAAGCCGGTCGAGGCATTTGCCGTAAGCGAGCAGGAGCTTATAGAGACGTTCTCGGAGGATGGCGCCGTCCGCGCCCAATCCCGCGAGGTCGTCAGCACAGGCATACCCGGCAGGCTCGCCGCGGTGTACGTGGGCGAGGGCCAACAGGTAAAAAAGGGCGATAAGCTCTTCGCGATTGATTCCTCCGATCTTTTGGCGGAGCAGAGCCTGCTGCTCGCGGAAAAAGAAAGCATTCTCGCCTCATGGGAACAGGCGCGGGATCAGGTAGAGCTTCAGATCGCGGCGATCGAAGCGCAGCGCGCCGGCGTGCGCTCCGCGGATATTTCTGGGCTTTTAGGGTCGCAAATCGCGCTTCTGGATAACTCGCTCAACCCTTTAATGCCGGATTCGGTCGCCTTTGCCTTTGAGCAGATGCTTTCCATGACGCAGACCCGCATGCGCTACATCGACGCGCAAATCGCCAGGGCCTCCGACCAAACGCCCGCCGAGGTGCAGGCCATCGAGGGGCAGCTGGAGGCCGCGCGCTCCCAGAACGCGTCCATCAAAAACCAACAGAGCCAGTACGATGAGCAAAAGCAGGCGCAAATCGCAGAACTCGCCGCCAAGCGCGACGCGGCGGCCGACGCGGCCACGCAGCAATCCTACCAGGATATGATCGACCAGCTCAGGGGCGGCGGAGTGGATTCGTCCTACAGTTCCATGCAGGATGTGGTCGAATCCCAAATCACCCGGCTGGAGCGCGACCTTCGCAACGCGAAAAACGCCGTGCCGCAGACCGTCGACGCGCTCACTACGCAGCGCCTCGCCCTTCACAGCGAACAGCAGACGCTAACGGAGCAATATAGCCAATACCGCCAAAGCGCGAAATCGCAGATCCTCGCCCTGACCGCCCAACAAGAGCAGAGCGCCGCCGCGCTGAGCGCCGAGCGTGATGTGCGGGGTAAGCTGAACCTCCAGATCGACCTGCTCCGCGAATCCGCACAGCAAAATTCCGGCACGGCCAAATACTACGCGGCGCAACTGACCCGCGTCGAAGCGAGCCTCGCCGACTCGGCCCGGCGGCTCGCGCTGGCGGAGGTTACCGCGCCGATCGACGGCATCGTGGGGGCAATCGGCATAATGCAGGGAGAATACCTACCGGCGGGCGCAAAGCTTACAGAGGTATCCGACCCCGGCACTTTGCTGGTGGAGTGCATGCTGCTCACCGACGACGCGGACAGCGTCTCCACCGGCGAGCCTGTCGCCATCGTATGGGAGCGACGCAGCGGCGACGCGCAGTACGAGGGTACGCTCAAGGAGATTTCCTCCGTCGCCGTCGGCTCCATCTCGTCCGTAGGGCTGAGCGAGCAGCGGGTCAAGCTGCTGATCGAACCTGGGTTTTCAGGCAGCGACACCTACCCCAAAGACGGCTATCAGGTTCGCGTCCGGTTTACGACGGCTAAACAGACTGCGCTGGCCGTGCCGCGCAGCGCCATCGTAAAGACCGATTCCGGCGATGCGGTCTATGTAATGCGCGAGGGGAAGGCGCATCTTGCGCACATCACCACCGGCATGGAGGCGGGAGATTCCGTGGCGGTGCTCGGCGGCCTTTCGCCCCGCGATACGGTGGTGCGCGACCCCGCGGGCGCGGGCATCGGCGAGGGCGACAACGTCAAAGCGCAGAACTAGCTTTGTTGGGATGTCGAGCGCGAGTATCGACAGACCGCTTGCTTGTTGGAAAATAAAGACGCCGCGCAAGTATGCAACGCTTGCGCGGCGATCGACGCAATGAACGCTTGTCAGCGGATGCTATAATATCTTTTCTAAATCGTGTTCGACACCAACGAATTTTTTGTATTCATGTGGTATGTCTAACGAACACAAATACAAATGCATAATCTCATTGTCGCAAAACAATATGTCGGCCGTCCCTATGTGAATATCAATATGCAAATTCATGCATATTTTGCTGGTTTTCCGGCGCACCAAGCGCAATATATTGTTTTCCTCTAAATATCGTTCTTCACGCATCATTTTTTCGTATAACTCGATCGCCATTTCAGGAGGTTGTCCCACTCCACAATAGTCCTTATGGTATTGGTGGTGATACGTACCGGCGTAAGCGGTAACAGAACCGAATAGTTCCGAATATGTAACGGCGGAATGAAACGCCATTGCGCCACCCATCGAAAAACCCGACAACATCCTATTTTCACGGGTTGCATTTGTTCTGTATTGCCCGTCGATGTAAGGAATCAATTCTTTAATAAGGATTGATTCAATCTGCAATAAAGCATCGAAATACTCGTTTTCCGAAGAAATTGCATTCATGAAAACAGTAATAGCCCGTCTGTTTGTATAAACCTTTTCAATTGCCCATATTTCTGACGATTCGTTGCCCTGCCAACCATGGATATGATACGCAACTGGATATCTTTCTTCGTTTTTAGAATAATCGGACGGTAGATAAATGTTATAGCCAATTTCGCGGTTTAATATATGACTGTAAAATGTTTCATGCGTCATGTTTTCCGGTAATTTTGTTGGTGGATTTATATACTTCATTGCGCTTTCATTCCCCTTGCCTACGATAATACTCCAGGCCGCCCGAACTTCTTCAAAATAAGTATACCATGGAAAGCAACTCCGTCAAAATGAATATTGAACCCTACCTTGTGCCGACTCGGACATCCATTCCCCCGCCCATCGGGACACAAAATGGCGCTATCGCGCCATATACGCCGCACCGCGATTCGTTGACGGCTCATTTATAGAATGCTATACTTGAGATCAATTGAATATAAGGAAACGGGTTATGGAAGCTGGGTGCAAATCCCACACAAGGCCGTTGCTGTAATTTGCCGATGCTCTGGCACATGCCACTGGAAAAGATTCCGGGAAGGCGCCAAGGGTTGCGTCCGAAGAGGATGCGGGGCGATGAGTCAGAATACTTGCCCGTCTCCCGCCGCGCGGATCGCGCGACATGCACCCCCTGCGGACTTCCGGGGATGTGACTGCAAAGCATAGATATGTTTCTATGAGCTATGTTTTGTGAAGTGGACGTCTGCAGTTTATGCAGGCGTTCTATTTTTCTGTGCCGACAGGCTGTAAGAAAACCTTATTATCCGCGAATCATTTGTATGATGGAGGAAAAGTATGAAAGAGAAAAAAGGGTTGATTCACTATTATTATGGGTACGGAAAGGGCAAGACCACGGCCGCATTCGGCCTGGCGGCGCGCGCGCTGGGGCGCGGAATGCGGGTGGTCGCGGTGCAATTCCTTAAATCCGAGCCGAGCGGCGAGGTGGATTTTTTCGCAAACATAGAGGGCATGACAATTCTGCGCGGCAAGGCCGGAGGCAAGTTCGCCTTTCAGATGAACGAAGAGGAAAAGCGGCAAACACTTGCGATTCACGCCGGACACTTTGACGAAGCGCTTAAGGCCGTGGCGGCGGGGCAATGCGATTTGCTAATCCTTGACGAGGTATCCGATGCGATAAAGCTTGGGCTGATGGGCGAGGAAAAACTGTTCGATTTTCTGCGAAATAAGCCGGATACCCTCGAAGTGGTAATGACGGGCCATGACGCCATCCCAGATTTTATCGCCCTCGCCGACTACGCCACCGAAATGCGCAAGGAAAAGCACCCATACGACCGCGGCATCGCAGCCCGGACGGGGATTGAGAAGTAGGCATCCCTGAAACGGTTGTGCAAAAGACCCACCGAAAAGAGGATGAGTATGAACGGCTATCAGCGAACCGTGGCCTTTGTTAACTCAGAGGCGGTCGACCGGCCGCCCTTTATGCCCTTGGTCATCGATTGGGCCGCAAAGCAATATGGCGCGGAATATTTTGCGTTCGTGGGCAATCCCGCGCTTCGCGCCGACGTACACTTAGAGATCGCAAATCGATATGATATCGACTGCATCTTGCCGGATGCGGATTTTTACGAGCAGCTCGCCGACTTCGGCATGGCGCTGACCGTGCAAAACGGTCGCTACAGCGGAAAGACCTTTTTGCATAATCCGCGGCGCGATGCCGCAAACCTCTCCCCGCCAAGCAGAAAAAAAGGCACGCGCATGGGCAACCGACTCGAAGCGCTTAGGCGCATTGCAGATGCGGTAAAGGGCGAAAAATACATCTTCGGCATCTGCGTCGGCCCTTTTACCGAATATTGCAATGCCCGCGGCGTGCAGGCTGCCATGATGGATATGTTGCAGGACGAGGAAGCGGCCATGGCCTGCGTAAACCGTTTTCACGACAACGGCATGGACTTTCTGAACGCGCAATTGGAGTGCGGCGCCGACGGCATCCAGATCGTCGAACCTTGCTGTTCCCTGATTGCGCCCGCGCTGTACGCCCGGTTGATTCAGCCGCTGCACGCGCAGATGGTAGCGTCCGTTCAGAAAGGCGGCGGCTTCGCGCGCCTGCACATTTGCGGCGATACCAACCGGCTGCTCCCCCACATCTTGGCGACGGGAAGCCGCATTGTGGATGTGGACGCCGCAGTTTGCATGGACAAGGCCGCCCGGCTGCTCTCCCCCGGGCAGGTGCTGTGCGGCAACCTCGATCCCGTGAGCGTCGTGGCGGAAGGTACGCCCCAGCGCATCGCCCAGGCGGTTCAGGATGTTAACAGGCTCACACACGCAAGGGCGATCATTTCAGGCGGCTGCGACATCCCGGCCGAAACGAGCGCCGCCAACATGCGGGCGTTCCACGATGCCTGCGCGGCACTTATCATGCGGGAAGGCTAACCAAACCCGCGCTCGACCGGCGCAAAGTTGCCGGGGCTCACCCGTAGATTTTTTGCATTTGCGCATCGCCTTGCTCGGCATAGTACTGCGTCTGCGCCTCTCACAGCTTGTGGTATTGGCTGCCTTTTTGCGGAGCGGCACATCATGGCAACCTCGCTGCCCATGATTTCATAAACTGCCCGAAATCTTCCGCCGGCATTGGCTTTGCAAAAACATAACCTTGTATGGCATCGCATCCCATTGTACGAAGTTGCTCCACTTGGGACTTCTCATCCACGCCTTCGGCCACTGTTTTCATATGCAGGGCTTTCGCCATTGCGATGATGTTTTTTACAAGCTCTTGACCACGCTCGCCATCATTACCGTATAAAAAAAACTGCCTGTCTAACTTTAAGACATCAACATGGATAGACTTGAGAATATTGAGTGAAGAATATCCCGCGCCAAAGTCATCCATTGAGCACAAGAAACCATTGCGCTTGCATTCGGCTACAATAGTCTTGAACAGCGCATGGTCTCCAAACACAAGGCTTTCGGTAAACTCGAGTTCAATATGGCCATCGGGGATGCAATACGCTTCTTTGATGGACGTATAGGCTCTCATGAAATCCGGCTGCATCAACCCAAGCCTGGAGACGTTTACAGATAAGACAAAGGCGGGCAAATCGCCGTCTAAAACAGCCTCTTTGTAGTATCGGCACGCTCTTTCAAATACGAACTTGTCAAGTTCCACAATAAATCCGTTTTTCTCAAACAACTCAATAAAGCGCCCGGGCGGAATCAGGCCCTTTTCAGGGGAAGACCAGCGTACAAGCGCCTCTGCGCCAAGTACGCGATCTCCATGTTGAATGTCTATTTTGGGTTGCAAATATACCCGAAACTCATTGTTTTCAAGAGCGGCTCCCATTTGAGATTCCACTTCCGCTTCCCATAGCTTTTGCTCCCGCATCTCCCTTGAATAGATTCCAAACCGCTTTGTGCCTCCCCAAAGCTTTACTTCCTCATGGGCGGCAATTGCTCTGTCCAACATATCGTTAAGCGTAAGGTTTCCGTCTGCCGGGTCGAGCAGATAGGCGCCACCATACAGCTCCGCTTTATATCCGCGCGAAAAGGTTTCGGGAAAAATCGCAAGCTGTTGCGCGGTTCCCTCAAATCGCAACTCAATTTCCTGCCTGCTTTGATATTTGCGCAGCGCAACAAAGGCATCCTCGCAAATCCGCCCAGACACTTCGCCTTCTTGTGAAATCCTATTTTGAAAGTCGGCCAGATACCGTAACATACGGTTTCCCACATCGCGCCCGTACAAGTCGTTTATGTATCTGAAGCCCTTAATATCACAATAACAAACAGCATATCGGACGCCATCAGCATTCTTTAGAATTTCCTGCGCATCCCGTAAAAACTTATGAAAATTGCGGCGCCCGGTAACTGGATCGACAAACGCGAGGGTTTCCAAGGCATTGCGGTTTTTGGTATTAATCCTGTGGATTAAAACGATAAAGAAAATAAAAACCATGGTAGCTATGCTGACGGTAGCAACCGCGCCTACTGTGACATTTTTCAGCCCGGCGCTGACCATGCCCTCCGGTACCGCGTAAAACACATACCAGTCGTTAATATCAAGCGGTTCATAGGCGACTAACCTATTTTCGCCGTAAAACGCTTTTATGAAATAGCCGGCTCTTCTCGCCGCCATATTGTCACGTATCTCTTGTTGAGTCGCCGCATCCAGAGGTGTGCGCACTTGAAAAATATTGTTCCCAACGCCGACCACCAGCGGGCTATCCGATTTCACCATATAGTCGCCCTGGTTGTTAATAATGTGGGCCAGCCCTTTGCCCACATGAAGGGAATGGTTGACGATAATCCGCAGTTCATCCTGTGGGTCGGCGGCAAATAGCACCCCCTCAATCGAATGACTATTTCCATCGAAAATCGGTACGGCGTAGTAGTGAATATCCAGTCTGCTCACTTCATCGTACCGGACTCTGCTCAACGCATTTTCGCCCGTGAGCGCCCGCTGAATAAAGCCTTCCGCAGAGAGATTGGCGCGATGCTCCCGGTCATATTGGTCTATCCACACCGCCTGTCCGCTGGTGTCGGCAAATCCAATTTGGACATAAGCATTGTGAGCGCCAAGCCCCTTTAAGAGCAAATGCAGCACTTCGTCATCGACAAGAAGGTTTCTATCTTGCGCAACGATAGCGGCGGCCAATAAAGTATCAAATTCCTCTTGGATGTGCTCCTCGATGGCAAATTTGGTTTGGCGGGTGGCCTCCTGAATATATCCAAGAGTTTCTTGGCGGCTCAATTTTTCAATATATTGTATAAATAGAAGGCCTGAAAAAAGATAGATCAGACTGACGATCAAGGCAATGACATATATGCTGTTTATCTTTACGGCGCCATGAGATTTTAGGTCGGCATCATTCTCTAAGTCGCCTTCGATATTAAAGATGCCCAAAAAGCGTTTGATTTTTCTTTTAGTACATTTCAATCTATTTAGCCCCACTTTCGAGGAATGTAAACCACAATAAACTATAGGAGATTGCCGACTACAGTAGATCACATCATATGATCGGTCGGCATTTTTAGTTCAGCCTTTCAAGAGTTCATGAAGAATTGATATAAGGGACTGCATGTCAATAGGTTTTCTTAGACATCGCGTAAAAACAAACGATTCGTTTACATGATTCGAAGAGATACATATAACGGGCAGCGTGGCAGAATCTCCATAGCCGCTGTTGCGGATTTTCTCAGCAGCCATATAACCGTTCATCACAGGCATATTATAATCCATTATAATAACATTGTATTTTTTATTATTTGCAAGGTATTTGCCGAGAGCAACTTGACCATTTTCAGCAGTATCTACGGAAAACCCCAATCCCTGTAGAAAAATAGTAAACACGTGTAACACTTGTGGGTGGTCTTCTGCAACAAGCACAGATAAGCCTTTGAACGGCAACTCATCAGTTGTTTTTGCTTCGTCTGATTTATTCATAAATGCCTCCCTCGCCGACAATCGGCCACGACCTAATTACATTATAGGCCGCGGCCGATTGTTGGTCAATAAACAATGGAAATCAATTTGAATTTTTGTTACAATAAATATATTATTAAGTGGAAAGGAACCAACATGGGGAAAAAAAGTGATTTGGTTCGCAAGAAGATTATCAATGAATTCTACAGGTTGATTTGCGAGCAGGGCTATAACAAAACAACCCTGCGCCAACTCGCCAATGTATGCGGCATTAGCAGGGGGCATATCGCATTCTATTTCAAAAAAAAAGAAGATTTGATGTTAGTTATAATTCAAAACTATTTTTTACAGGCTTATACTATTATTGCCGAAGATAGAGGTGTGCTACAGGATGAACTGGACATTTTTCTTTTACATCAGCTATTTTTGCATTACTTAAATGACCAACGTGGTACTGTAGATCAACTTAATACTGCGATGTCCGAATATAGCCAAGGTTTAGATTACCTCGTAGAGGGCGCTTACGAACTGGTTTATTCTGCACTTGAGAAAATTGGGCATCCAGTTAACAAAGATGATGTCCTTGACTCCTGCCTATTCAGTACGTTTGGTGTTTATGAAATCATTCGGAAGGATTTTAATAACAATCAGTTTGACTATAGGAAATATTTTACAAAGTATGCGAAAGTCTTGTTTATTCAGCTTCACTTTCAATGTGGCAATTGCTATATAAATAGAGCATTGCAACAATTTGAAGAGTTGGATAAGCGCGACCTGTTGGCAAGGTTTCAGTTTCACTTCCCAATCAGCCCGTCAAAATGAGCTCGGGCGCTTTGCGCGCGGCGAGCGCCCGGTCGAGCGCGGCGTTAAGCTTATTAGGGTCGACCGGCTTCATTAAACACTGCAGCGCCGCGACGTCGTATCCCTTTAGCATGTAGTCGTCATAGCCGGTGACGAAGATGATGGGGATGTCGGAACCGTGCTCGCGCACGGCGTGCGCCAGCTGCATGCCGTCCATCTCCCCCATTTGAATATCCAGCAGCAGCGCGTCGAAGCGCTTATCCTCCTCATAGGCAAAGAGAAAGGCCTCCGCGCTTGCAAAGCGGCATGCCTGTGCGTTCTCCCTGCGAGAAAACGCCCACGCCGTGAAAAGGCGTTCGAGATGATCAAGTTCCGCCGCGCGGTCATCTACGATCGCCATGCGCACTACGTTTTCGCCCTCCCCTTTCGGGGCGATTGTATCGCCCCCTTCGCATATCATACCATAGATGGCATTGCGCGGTATTGCGTGCCTCGGGCGTTTCCCCCTGCGGTATTCGTTTATTGTGCTTTGAAGCGCCGTATGATAAAGTTATAAAATACTCTACATCATCTCATCATCGCGTCGCGTTTTGTCATCGGCGCGTGGGCAAATCCCTACTTCGCATTTACCCGGGGAGGAAATCCTATGAACGATTCGGCCGCCGGAACGCCGCGGAAGCGAAGCATTTCCGTTCGCTTCCGCAATATCAATATGGTTTTTCTCATCGCCATCCTCGCCGCGGTCGCGCTGGTGGTAGCGGCGATGGTCGGCGACATCACGGGAGATGCTTCCGAGCACTACGCCCGGTTCTACACGGTCGAAACGGTGGAAAAATTCGGCTCGTACCTCAACCGAGAACTTGCGCTCGTGGACAAGGTGGCAAGCTCCAAGGCGGTGTCCAGTTGGTTTGCCGACGAGGGCGACCCCGCCAAGAAGCTGGCGGCGTACGAGGAAATGATGGGCTATGCGGGCATGCTGCAAAGCGCCAACCTCTATTTCGGCATCCACGGAACCCTCGACGAATACTCGGTAAACAGCGGGGCTTCCCTCGGCGATTTTGCGCCGTTTGACGTGCTGGACCCGGCGATCGAGTACAACGACTGGTATTATGAATGCATCGGCTCCGAAAACGACTATACGCTCAACATCGATATCGACAAGGTAACCAATACAAGAAGGCTTTGGATCAACCACAAAGTGGCACAAGGCGAAAAAGTTTTAGGCGTCTTTTGCTCCGGGCTCATGTTTGACACGGTGGCGGAGGAACTATTTGGTAATTATGACGACAAAAGCGTACGGGGCTATGTCGTCGATGAAAACGGCCTGATCCAGATCGACAGTTCCCTGATCGCATCGGGAGAGATGCCGGGCGAAGAGCCCGCAAGAAGCGTGCGCGAGGCAAGCTTGGATCCTACCTTTGCCGACGCCTTGGATGCGCACCTCGGAAGCATGGGCGGGCATTATGCCTCGCGCGCGGAGCCCAAGGTGATCAAGCTTGCAAAGGGCTCCTATGGCTACGTTTCCATCGCGCCCATCGCCAACACGAATTGGACCGCCATCACCTTCTTCAACGCCAATTCCCTGTTCGACGCGGGCAAGCTTTGGCCGCTTTTGATCGTGATGCTGTCCGCGTTTGTGATTTATATCGTCGCAAACAACGCTCTGATCCGCCGGCTTCTGCTGGCCCCGCTCAGCCATTTGACGGGCAGCCTCGCAGCGGCGGGCGAGAGCGGCGCCACCCTTTACGGCAGCGACCGGGAAGATGAATTCGGCGAGCTCTCCAAGACGATTCAGCAGATGCGTGACCGCCTGGGCGCCTACAATACGCAGCTCGTGTTGGCCTCCCAAGAGAGGGATAGGCAAAGCAAACTCTTGCACGCGGTCAACAGCGCGGCATCGGTCTTGCTCAATTCCGACGGCCGGGAGACTGAAAAGTCACTCAGGGAGGGCATGGAACTCATGGCCCGCTGCATGGATGTAGACCGCATCCATATCTGGCGCAACGAAACCCATAGCGGGGTTCTTTGCTACACCCACGTGCTCGAGTGGGCGGCTTCTCCTGCGCTGCGCGTGGCAACCCCGGAATTGCTATCCGGTATTTCCTACGAAGAGCGGATTCCGCGATGGGAAAAAGCTTTTGCACGGGGCGAATGCGTCAACGTTGCTCTTGATAGCCTTTCGCCCGATGAACAGGCGTGGCTTGCGTCCTTTGCGCTCAAGTCGGTTTTGGCCATTCCCGTATACCTCAGGGAAAGCTTCTGGGGGTTTGTCAGCTTTGACGATTGCCACCGCGAGCGCGCCTTTACCCAGGAAGAGGTCAGCATTCTGCGCTCGGGCAGCCTCATGCTCGCCAGCGCCATGAGCAGAGACGAAGAATCGCTGCAAATGCGGGAGGCGGACGAGCGGACGCGCATTATGCTGGACGCAACGCCGCTCTGCTGCAACTTCTGGAGCGCCGATTATGCCAACATCGACTGTAACGAGGAAGCTGTCAAACTATTCGAGCTTAAAAACAAACAGGAATATCTCGACCGTTTCTTTGAGCTTTCGCCGGAATATCAGCCGGATGGGCAGCTGTCGTCGGCAAAGGCGAACGCGTATATCAAAGAGGCGTTTCAAAACGGCAGGGTGGTTTTTGAGTGGCTGCACCAGAAGCTTAACGGCACGCCGATTCCGGCGGAAATTACGCTGGTTCGGGTCAAACGGGCAGAAGAATACATCGTTTTGGGATATACGCGCGATTTGCGCGAGTACAAAAAAATGATGGCTGAAATGCGCGAGGCGGACGAACGCGTAAGGCTCATGCTGGACGCGACGCCGCTTTGCTGCAACCTGTGGGATGAAAACTTCAACAATATCGACTGCAACGAAGAAGCAGTCAAGCTGTTTGAATTGGGCAGCAAGCAGGAGTACCTCAGCCGTTTCTTCGAGCTGTCGCCGGAATATCAGCCGGATGGACGCCTTTCATCGGAGAAGGCCGGCGAGAACATCTCTGCGGCCTTCAGAGACGGAAGGGTCGTCTTTGAGTGGATGCATCAAAAGCTGGACGGCACGCCGGTTCCTTCGGAAATTACCCTCGTCAGAGTCAAGCGCGCGGAGAGCTATATCGTGGCAGGCTATACTCGCGATTTGCGGGAATACCAGAAGATGATGGAGGAAATCGAGCACCGCGACGCGCTGCTTCACACGGTGAACCACGCGGCCACAACTCTGCTGCAATCCGAACCGGATGAATTCGAAGAAGTACTATGGCAGTGCATGGGCATGATGGCAAATGTCGTTCACGTCGACCGGGTCTACATCTGGAAAAACCACACAAAAGGCGAAAAACTGTACTGCACGCAGCTATACGAATGGTCCGAAGGGGCCAAGCCGCAGCAAGGCGGCGAATACGCCGTCGATATCCCCTACGATGAAAACATACCCGGATGGGAAGAGACGCTTGCCGGCGGAAAGTGCGTCAACGGCATGGTGAAAGACCTATCGCAAGGGGAACGGAATCAGCTGTCCCCACAGGGGATTCTATCCATCCTGGTGGTTCCCGTCTTCCTCCAGGATCATTTCTGGGGCTTCGTCGGGTTTGACGATTGCCGTAGCGAGCGTTTCTTCACCGCAAACGAAGAGTCGATTCTGCGTTCGGGCAGCCTGCTGATCGCCAACGCGCTGCTGCGCAACGACATGACGCTGCGCCTGCGCCAAAACGCCAACGCTCTTCAGCGGGCGGTAGAGGCGGCCGAGACGGCCAGCCGGGCCAAGAGCGACTTTCTTTCAAACATGAGCCACGAAATGCGCACGCCGATGAACGCCATCATCGGCATGACATCCATCGGCAAATCCGCCGGCGACGTGGAGCGCAAGGACTATGCGTTTGGCAAGATCGAGGATGCATCTACCCATCTTTTGGGCGTTATCAACGATGTGCTGGATATGTCCAAGATCGAGGCGAACAAGTTCGAGCTCTCCGAGGTGGAGTTCGATTTCGAGAAGATGCTGCAAAAAACCGTGAACGTCATCGCCTTCCGCGTGGATGAAAAAAAGCAGAATCTTTCGGTCGTTCTCGATCGGAAAATCCCCCGCATGTTGATCGGCGACGACCAACGGTTTAGCCAGGTGATCTCCAACCTTTTGTCCAACGCGGTCAAGTTTACCCCCGAGGGCGGTTCCATACGCCTGGAAACGCGGCTCGTAAGCGATGCAGAGGGTCTGTGCACGATTCGAACCTTCGTAGCGGATACGGGCATCGGCATAAGCCCCGAGCAACAGGCCCGCTTATTTACATCCTTTGAGCAGGCGGAGAGCAGCACCTCCCGCAAGTTTGGAGGCACGGGCCTTGGCCTTGCCATATCCAGGCGTATCGTTACCATGATGGGCGGCGAAATCGGCCTGAGCTCCGAGCTTAACAAGGGCTCTGTGTTCGAGTTTACCGTTTGCCTCAGGCGCGGCAAGGAAAACGGACGCGGCATGGTAGATCCTGGAATAGGATGGAAGAATTTGCGCGCGCTGGTCGTGGATGACGACCGGGACACACGGGAATACTTTGCCTCCATCGCCCAGCACTTCCACCTCGCCTGCGACACGGCCGCCGGCGGCGAGGAAGCCTTGGAGATGATCAGGCGCGGCGGAGCATACGATCTGTTCTTTGTCGACTGGCGGATGCCCGGTATGAACGGCATCGAACTCGCGCGCGAAATCAAAAAACAAAACATACGCCGTTCGGTGGTCATCATGATATCGGCCGGCGTATGGAACGAAATTGAAGCGGAGGCCAAGGCGGCCGGCGTGGATAGGTTCTTATCCAAGCCGCTGTTCCCCTCGGCCATTGCCGATTGCATCAACCAATGCCTGGGCATCGACAACTCTTTGAAGGCCGGTGATGCTGCGCAGGAGGCAACGGATTGCTTTGAAGGGCACCGCGTACTGCTTGTAGAGGATGTCGAGATCAACCGCGAAATCGTGCTGGCGCTGCTGGAGCCCACAAAGCTTCAGATCGACTGCGCGGTGAGCGGGGTGCAGGCGGTGCGAATGTTTGGCGAGGAACCGGGGCGCTATGACATGATTTTTATGGATGTCCAAATGCCCGAAATGGACGGCTTAGAGGCGACCCGCCGCATCCGCGCTTCGAACGCGGCGCGGGCAAAGACGATACCCATCGTTGCCATGACAGCGAACGTATTTCGCGAGGATGTGGAAAAGTGCAAGGAGGCCGGCATGAACGACCATGTGGGCAAGCCGCTCGACATGGAAGAAGTGATGATGAAGCTACGGCGCTATTTGCCGCCAAACTAACTCGTCATTGCGGACTGCGTATCGCTCGCTTCCGTGCTGCGGCACGAAAGCTCGTTCACTGCGTCGCTCCTCCTCTTCCTCAAAACCGCTGTGGCGATTTTGAGGAGTAAGAAGAACGACGAGGCATGATACGAGGGCACGCGGTCCCCCCCCCGTTCTTCTGAATTCCAAAGAAACCTCAGTTTCTTTCAGACCGTTGACAAAGGCAACAGCGCAAAAAAAGATGCAAGAAACGAAAAACGACTCGCATTTGGCGTTCCTTCTTGGGGCGCGGGGCCCGCTGGCCCCGCATAAAAAGAGCCGGAGGGTGGCCGGAGCCGTGCGCGCCGAAGGCGCAAACCGGCACGGCGCAAGGCCAGCCGGGGCCCCCGACAAACCGAAGGTTTGGCGGGGCGGAGTAGCGACCTGCGGCAAGCGACCTTAGGAGATTGCCGCAGGCATTCGCGAACTGCAAGAAT
>JAVBNW010000128.1:0-5078 GCA_031551255.1 Eubacteriales bacterium
CAGCGCGCGCGCGATGCAGATGCGCTGCTGTTGGCCGCCCGAGAGCGACAGCGCCGATTTGTTGAGCCTGTCTTTTACCTCTTCCCAGATCGTCGCCTGCCTAAGCGAGCGTTCCACGATTGCCTTAAGTTCTTCGCGCCCTCGCACGCCGTGCGTGCGGGGGCCGTAGGCGATATTGTCGAAAATGCTCATCGGAAACGGATTCGGCTTTTGAAACACCATGCCCACACGGCGGCGCAATTCGCTCACGTCGTAGCCGGCCGCGTAAATGTCCTGCCCATCCAGCAGCACCTTACCCTCAATCTTGCAGCCCTCGACCAAGTCGTTCATGCGGTTGAGGGTTTTGAGCAGCGTAGACTTGCCGCAGCCCGAAGGGCCGATGAATGCTGTGATCGAGCGCTGGGGGATTTCCATGTGAACGTTCTTGAGCGCATGAAACGCGCCGTAATGCAAGTTGAGCTCTTCGATTGTAAAAGCGTTTGCCACGCTCAAACCCTCCTTTTGCGGGACGCGAGCTTTACCAGCAGGTTGATGCCCAACACCAGCAGGATCAGCACCAGCGCTGTCGCGTAGGTTTCGTGAAAGGCATCGGGCGTGACGGCCTCTTTGGCGGTCAGATACAAGTGCACCGACAGCGTCCTGCCCGAGGACAAAATGCCCGAAGGCATCTTGGAAAACGTGCCCGCCGTAAGGTACACCGCGGCGGTTTCCCCTACGATGCGCCCCATGGATAGGATCGACGCGGTGATGACCCCGGGCAAGGCGCTGGGCAGCACCACCTTAAGGGTGGTGCGCAACTTGCCCGCCCCCAGTGCGAGCGAGCCTTCGCGGTACGCATCCGGCACGGTTTTAAGCGCTTCTTCGGTGGTGCGTATGAGCGTTGGGAGCACCATGACCGAAAGCGTAAGCATGCCGGTGAGAAGCGCAAAGCCCAGATGCCACGCGATGCCGAAGAACACCATGCCGAACAGGCCGTAGATGATCGAGGGGATGCCCGCCAGGCATTCGATCGAAAAGCGGATCGCCTCGACGATCTTGCCGGGCTTTGCGTATTCGTTCAGGCAAATGGCGCTGCCGATGCCGATGGGCACGGAGATCGCCAGGGAGCCCGCCACCATCCACAGCGTCGAAACAAACTGCGGCGCGAGCGACGCTAAGAAAGAGGGGGATAGGTGGCCTATGCCCCCCATTATAACAAAACCCAAGATCCAAAGCAGCACGCCGGCGGTCAATAGCGAGGCGGCGAGCAGCAAAATTTTTAAGAATCTGTCGCGCGTCTTTCTTTTCATGCCGATTTTCCCGCCCTTGCCTTGAGAATGTAAAGCGTTATGTTGATGAGCACGATGAACGCGAGCAGCACGAGCGCCGTTGCGAACAGCGCGCCCTCGTGCAAGCCCGAGGCGTAGCTCATTTCGGTGGCGATGTTGCCGGTGAGCGTGCGCACCGAGCGAAACACCGTTGCGAAGCCTTCTTTGATGAAGCTGGGCATGCGCGGCGTGTTGCCCGCAACGAGGATCACCGCCATCGTCTCGCCGATCGCCCTACCGATGCCCAGCACGACCCCCGCGAACACGCCGGATTTCGCAGCTGGAAGCGTGACGCGAAATGCGGTGCCGACAGCGCTTTCGCCCATGGCCAGCGATGCCTCGCGATACGCGTCGGGCACCGCTTTGAGGGATGAGGCCGAAATGCTTACGATCGTGGGCAGGATCATCATGCCCAGGATGATCACCGCGGCAAGCAAGCTATTGCCTCCGTAGCCGCCGGACCATTTGTCGATCACCGGCACGAACACCACCAGGCCGAAGAACCCGTAGATGACGGAGGGGATGGCGGCGAGCAAATCCACCATCGTGGATAGTACCGCCGTTACGCGCTTACCGGCCATTTCAGCCAGATAAAGCGCTGTGAGCACGCCGACGGGCACGCCCAGGATGATGGCGCCCAGCGTTACGAGCACCGAAGCGGTGATCATGGGAAGGATGCCGAAGATTTCAGCGGACGGCGCCCACAGTGTGCCGCTTAAGAAGGGGATAAGGCCGATTTCACGAATCGCCGGGATGCCGCGCATCACGAGAAACGCCACGATAAGGCCCAGCGCAAGCACGGATGTGCCTGCGCTCAGCCAGAAGGCGCCCTCTACGATGCGGCCCGGGATTTTGCCAATCGCTTTTTTCATGTTAGTTTGCTACGGAGATGTAGCCCTTTTCCACCACGATCGTCTGGCCCGCCTGACCTAGGATAAAGTCGATCAGCTGCTGGCTCTCTGCGGTGGGCGCGCCCTTGGTGACGAGTAGGAAGGGCCTTGCGACCGTATAGCTGCCGTTCTTGACGTTTTCGGCGGTGGCCTCAGCATCGTCCACGCTCAGCGCGTGCAGAGTTTCATCCACGCTACCCAGGGACAGGTAGCCGATCGCGTTTTCCTTCGAAGCGACGTTTTGCTTCACTTCGCCGTTGCCGGTGGCGATCAGTGGGCCGGCCAGGTCGACGAGGCTGATGGTCTTATCATCCTGTTTGCTGGTAAGCTTCATGATCTCTTCGAAAGCGTCGCGGGTGCCGGAGCCCGCCTCGCGGCTGATGAGCACGATGGGTTTGTCGTCGCCGCCAAGGTCTTTCCAGTTGGTGATTTCGCCCTTGAAGACCGCGGAAATTTCATCCTTCGTAAGGCCTTTGACCGGGTTCTTCGGGTTGACGACTACGGCGATGCCGTCCATCGCGATGGTGACGGGCGTAAGCTCCGCCTCTTCTTCTTCCTTCAGTTCGCGCGAGGACATGCCCACCTGCGCGGTGCCCTCGATCGCGGCCTTGATGCCCGCGGAAGAGCCGGTGCCCTGCACTTCACATTGGATGTTTACATGATCCGGAGCGAAGGCGTCGATCAGAGCTTCCATCAGCGGCGTAACGGACGTGGAGCCCTGTACGGACAGCTTGACCGTCGCCCCTGCGGGCTTAGCCGTTTCGGCGGCGGCAGTCGAGGCGGCCGCGCTGGTTCCGGCGGCGGGCGAGTCGGTGGCCGCGCTGGAATTGCACGCGGCGAGGCCGAGGCATAGTATCAGCGCGACGCCGATGAGCATCATCTTTTTCATGGTTTTCCTCCCATACTTCTTTCCCATTTTTCTTTCCTACGCCACGAGCATAGCAAGCGCATATCCTCTGCGGATATGAAGAATGTAAATTCTATATGTACTCGGGCGGCGCGAAGCCTTGAAATTGACATCCCATACGGAAGAGCTTACAATGCCCGTATATAGCGATTCCATCGCCGAGGGGGAGCGTTATGCAGTTGCGCAAGTTAGGGAAAACAGGGCTTTCCGTATCCTGCTTGGGGTTTGGCGGCATGGAGCTTCGGCTGCTGAACGAAAAGAGCGCCTGCAATTTGCTCGGCGCTGCGCTTGACGGCGGTATTACCTACATCGATACTTCGCCGGAGTATCCGATGAGCGAATGCTACATTGGAAAGGCGATCTCCCACAGGCGCGGCGAATTTGTTCTGGCCACCAAGGCGGGCGACAACATGTCCGGCGAAGGTGCGACATACGTGTTTAACCGCGCAACCATCCTTGAAAACCTGGAAGAAAGCCTGCGCCTGATGAAGACGGATTATGTGGACGTGCTCGGGTTGCACGGCGTCACCCCCGAAATGCTGCCCGGCGGGCCGCTCGGGGAGGCGATGGAGGCCATGCGCGAGGCGAAGGCATCCGGCAAGGCGCTTCATCTGGGGGTTACGGTGTGCAACAGGGGGCCGGGACACTACGGCTATCCGGCCGGCTACGGCTATCATTCCGTGATGCGCTTCGCGGCATGGGAAGATATCGAGGTAGTTCAGCTCGTATACGGCGCGCTGACCCGTCTGAGCGAAAATGCGATGCATAAGGCATACCTCGATCACGGAACGGGTATCGTGGCCCGCGGGGCGATGAAGCGCTACGACGATACATACGACAGCAAGTGGGAGGCCGCGCGGCTTGATGAGCTTTGCAAAGTGGGGGAGAGCCGCGCGGATTTCCTTTTGCGCTACGCGCTTTCGCACCCCGCCATAGCGTGTGCCATCGTGGGCACGAAGAGCGTAGGGCATCTTAGGGCTAACATCGGCGCGGCGCAAAAGGGCGCGCTTTCGCCGGATGTCTATGCGGAAGCTAAGCGGCGCTTAAACTTTGCGGGCTGCGTGCCCGGGCCCGTGGATATGAAGCTGGATTGGTAGGTGCGATATGGATACGAACATCGAAATCGTCAAAAAGCTGTACTCGGAAGATATGGCCGTTCAGGACATGGAAACCTACACGGACAAGGGGTTTAAACGCTGGGAGGAGGCGGCGGCCGCCCTCTTCCCGCCCCATTCGTATATTATAGACATCGGCTGCGGCATGGGCAGGGAGGCATTTTGCCTGTACGATGCGGGGCATCGCGTTGTGGCTACGGATATTTCGCAAAGGGTGATCGACCGAGCGAAGCAATTTGCCGCCCAAACGGGGCGCGATGTCGAGTTTCAGGTTACCGATGGGCTGAGCCTGCCCTATCCTGACGATACGTTCGACGCGTGCATCATCTGGGCGCAGACATTCGGCCTTTTCTATGGCGACGACAACAAGCGCCGCATGCTTGACGAGTGCCGCCGCGTGCTGAAAAAGGGTGGTTTCATGAGCTTTTCAGGGCACGACTACGAGTTTCAAAAGACGTGTATCGCGCAGTATCTCAAAGGCAGGAGGTTCTATCCGTACCCCGATACGGATTGTTACTGGGAATCCTTCACCCAGGACGAACTGGTTCGTCATGCGCAGCAGGCGGGCTTTCGCAACGCCATATGCCAAAGGGGCCTCGTGTACGGCCCGGAAGATGGAACCATACTCCATTGCACATGCCGCAAATAATGCGTCGAATAAAGGAAAGGGCCCGGCAAGCGAACTGCTTGCCGGGCCCTTTCTTCACGCGTTCCGCCGCCTTTCCAGGTAACCGTTGATCAAAGTGTACGGAGGGCCTTCGGCGACGCAATGGCCGGATGCCCCGTGGGATCCCCCGCCAAAGCATGCCAGCCCACACGCAGGCTGTGGGACAGTTCATGCCCAGCGTCGGTGAAGAAG
>JAVBNW010000095.1:0-37280 GCA_031551255.1 Eubacteriales bacterium
CTTCTTAAGCCTAAAGAAACCTCAGTTTCTTTGGGAAGAGGAGGTTTCACGTAGCGCCAGAACCGCCGCCATGCCGTAGCTTGGTGGTGGTTCAGAGCACAGTGCGCCCCGACGAGCCGAGGCGATTTTGAGGAGCAAGAAGAACAGCGGAGCAAGAAACGGGAAGCTACGTTCCCCGTTCTTCTTAAGCCTAAAGAAACCTCAGTTTCTTTGGGAAGAGGAGGTTTCACGAAGCGGCAATTCCCCGCAACATCGCAATGCTGCGGGGAATAGAGCGCAGTGCAAACCGACTAGCGGAGGGTGGTAAGAACTTCCGGGGTCGTTACGATCATACGCTCGCCGATGGGAGGCATGAAGGAACACTCGCCCTCATAGCGCATCTTGAGCAGAGCCGGGCACAAAAATGCCAGATCCGCGCTGCCGCATAGGATGACGCTAAAAGTCGTGGAGGACAGGTATGTGCCGCTTTGCGCTTCAAAGCCGACGATTGCCGCAGGGATGCCAAGATCCAACAGCGACTCGTGTGTATGGAAAGTTCTGACTTCCAGAACCAGGTTTACCGTGCCGAGCGCGCGGTATAGCGTTCCCGTGGCATCGGTAAACAGCACTTCGACCGATACGCTGACCGATACGTTAAACGCGTGCAGTTCGGGCAGGATGCTCGTGGGGAAGATGGGCACAATCGAGTTGACGGTTGCCAGCTCCGAACGGCTTTGCGCGGAGATGAAGGTGTAGGGCGTCGTCGGCGCGGGGGTGGTGGGGTCGATGATGGTATCGATGGTTAAGGTGGCGGCAAGCGCCGTGAACTCGCCGCTGAACAGCTCGGCGACTCTCTGCATGAAAAAGCAATCTTCCGCAGGTGTTTGCGCGGGAAGATAATTCATGGTGCGTACGCCGCAGCCACAGTTATTCGTGCAACTCATGGGATGTTCCTCCTTCGGGGGGTGTTGGCCCCATGCGGGCCTACGTCAGCATATGCGCGTGGCGAAATGCCGGTGATTGCGGCGACAAAATTGCTTATCATCTCTTCGTTGTACCAATCGGCGCACAGTCTCCACATAAAAAGCGCGGACCCTTCCGGGACCGCGTAGAGGGAGAGTAGGAGGAGTGACCAACGATGCCGAAAACGCTCGGCAATCACAGTATGGGCGGGACACCCGCATACTATGCATCGATACAATTTTTTGTTCTGTTGCTTTATCGCTCTGCTTTGACGGTATGCCCGGCCCAGAAAGTTTTTCGGCGAGGCAAAAGCCGGCGCTGCCCACAAAGCCCGTGGCTTGCCCATGTGCGCCGCTTGTGATATATTTCCTGTGTGGAGGTATGGAATGCGCATCGTTGCAGGCGAGTGGAAGGGCAGGGTGCTTTGTGCGCCTAATGGAGGCGATGTGACGCGACCCACCTCCGACCGCGTCAGAGAATCGCTCTTTAGCATCTTGTTGCCCCGCCTTGGCGGCGCGCGGGCGCTGGATTTGTTTGCGGGCTCCGGAGCACTGGCGCTGGAGGCGCTCAGTCGGGGCGCGGATTTTGCTGTGTTGTGCGACCGGGATAAAAACGCTTGTGAGGCGACTCTTCGCAATATCGATGCGCTTGGGGCTCGGGATCGAACGCTGCTATTGCGGATGGATGCGATAGACGCCCTTTCTGTGCTTGCGCAAAAGGGCGAGAGGTTCGACGTAATTTTTTTAGATCCCCCCTACCGTGCGGGGCTTATGCCGGATGTCATGCAGGCGATTGCCCGGGGAGGGCTTCTCGCTCGAGATGGAGTGATCGTAGCGGAGAGAGCCTCCATCGAACCGCCCGGCCAAATACCGGGGTACGCGGTCGCGATGCAAAGACGGTATGGAGCCGCCATATTGACGTTTTATACGAGCGAGGTGCTGAAATGAGGACCTGTATCGTGCCCGGTTCGTTTGATCCAATTACCTTAGGCCACGCGGATGTGATCGGGCGCGCGCTTAGGCAGTACGACCGCGTCGTGGCGGCCGTTCTGGTGAATAACCAAAAAAAACCGTTTTTTACCCCTGAAGAGAGGGGAGAAATGATCAGGTCGTGCTTTCCGGGCGAAGCGGCGCTGGAAATTAAAAAGTTTGACGGCTTGCTGATCGATTTTGCCCGCAAGGAAGGCGCCTGCGCGCTCGTGCGCGGCCTGCGCGCGGTGATGGATTTCGAATACGAGTTCCAGCTCGCATCGCTCAACCGCATGCTCGCGCCGGAAATTGAAACTGTTTTTTTCATGACGCGCGCGGAGTATATGTTCATCAGCTCGTCCATGGTGAGGGAAATCGGCCTGTACGGGGGAGACTATGAGCAGATGTTGCCCACGGAAATTCACGCGGTGGTTGAAGCCGCGTTCGCGAAAAAAAGAGCCGGAGGGAAAAATACATGAATGTAATGGCGCTTTTGGAATATCTCGACGAGGAGCTTAGCAGGGGTGCGCCCGTTCCTCTTACGGGCAGGCGCATGGTGGATTCAGAAAAATGCCTGGATATCATCAGCGAGTTGCGGGTGAACCTACCGGAAGACGTCAGGGATGCCGAAGTGATCGTGCGGGAGAAAAACAGAATTCTTGGCGAAGCAAAGCGCGAATCCGATGCGATTATCGCCGAGGCGGAGCGGCGCTTTGAGCAGCTCGTCAACGAAAACAACATCGTGCGCGAGGCGCAATCCCGCGCTCAGCAGATTTTAGCCGACGCCAAAAAAGAGGCGAAGGATATGCGCTCGGCGGCGATCCTTTACGCGGAAGATCTGTTTGCGGATTTGGAAAAGCGCATGCAGGAGCATATCGCCGAGGTGCGCAGAAACCGGCAGGATCTGCACACCCTCAGGTAGCGGAAAGCCTTGCAACGCAAGCCTCGCGGCGCACCCGTCACCGCCTGGGACCGTAGCGCTGTGGGCCTGCCGCCATTGGACAGCCTGCGCAGGATGCGCGCGGCCTGCATGGATCGCATGAGGGGCGCGGCGGCCTGGGCGGGCGCGGCGGCATCGGCGGATGTGGCCGGAAGGGCCGAAATACGCAGTAAACTAAAAATACGACGACGACGGCCAACAAAAAGATTAGCACGCAGGGCAGGCAAAAGCCGCCCCTCCCTGCGAAAGCCGGTGCGCCCGGATAGAAAAGCGGCGCGAGTGCCACTGCGCTTACGTAGCCGATAACCGCCTGCGTCGCCCGTTGCAGAAGATAAAGCCGCATCGGCACGATATCTTTTAAGAAAACCGCCGCCTGCGCCGCGATCGACAGCCCCCCGAACGACGCGAGGGCGGCCGTGAGCGCGGCGCGTTGTTCTATCGAGAAGGGCAGCGCGGCGACGGAACGGATGCCGCCCGTCATTTCCATCACGCCCATGAGCATGGTCTGCGCCAAATCTCCCCCCAGCAGAGGCGAGAGCGGCGCGGCAAGAAGGCTTAGCGCACCCGAAGCTTTCAAAAGGGCGGTCAATACGGCGAAAAACGCGATGGTTCCGCCGACGGTGATGCAGGAGATGCAGGCATCGCGAATCGCGCCGGGCAGCGTGCCGAGCGCGGGGCGCAACGGCGCGGGCGCAGAGAGGACTTCCCGCGCCGGGCGGCCGTACGCGCGCCATAGTAGGCCGTTGAGCAGCGCTGCAACCAGGCACGCGCTCAGCGCGAGCCAGCCCGCGCGGGCGTCGCCCAACAATCCACCCGCCGTGCCCGCGAGGAACAGGGGGCCTGCCATGGCGCCGGCTGCGGTAAAGCGCGCGGTTTCATCGCCCGCTAAAAGCCCCTCGCCGGCAAGTTGTTGCGCGATGCGTGCGGCGGCGGGCGACCCCGACATAAGCGCCAGCGGCAACGAAGGCCCCGCCGCGCCCGGCAGGCGGTAAAGCGCGCGCATCGGGCGCGCGAGGCGGCGGCCGATACGCGCAATCGCGCCGGATTCTATTAACATTTGCGCGAGGATGCAGTAGGGCAAAAGTGCAGGCAGCACGTGCTTTGCCCACAGCAAAAGCCCGTCGCGCGCGCCTGTGAGCGCGGCGTCCGGGAATGCCAGCATGGCGAGCAGCAGCGCCGCGATTAGGCAGGGCAGCAACCAATTGGCAGCGCGGCGCATGGGCAAGGCCTCCTCGTGTTATGATAGGTAAGAGTAAAAAATCGTTCGCCCGCCAGGCGACTATGGGGGCGGCGATGAAGATATATATGACGGGAGGACGGTGTTGTATGATGAAAATCGGGCTGGCGCTTGGCGGCGGGGCTTTTCGCGGCATGGCGCATATCGGCATTATACAAGTGCTTGAGGAAAACGGGATTCCGGTGGATTTGGTTGCCGGTACGAGCGTGGGCGCGCTGATCGGCGGGGTGTACGCGTGCGGAACCGCGCCGCGCCTGCTTGAGAAGCTCGCGCTTTCGCTGAATATGCGGGATTATTACGATGTCGTGATGCCCCGCGAGGGATTTATCAAGGGCGACCGGATGCTGACGCTTTTGCGCACGCTGACCGGCAATAAGGATTTTTCTCAGACAAAAATCCCATTTTGCGCGGTGGCTGCCGATATCAACAGCGGAGAGCGGGTGGAACTATCCAGCGGGAAGCTGTGCGACGCGATCCGCGCGAGCATCTCACTGCCCGGAGTATTTGTGCCGCACCGCATCGGCAAGCGCGTACTGTGCGACGGCGGGCTCGTCGACCGCGTGCCGCTTTCTACCGCCCGGGATATGGGCGCCGATTTGGTAATCGCCGTAGATGTAGGCTATAAGGGTTATGAAATGAAGCCCAACGGCATTTTGGAGATTCTTTTGCACGCGTTTGACATCATGGATTGGGAGCTTACCAAGGTGCGCGTGTTGTCGGCCGAGGTGCTGATCTCCCCGGAAATGCAGCATATCGACTACACGACGCTGCGCGATGCCGAGGAGTGCATCGAAATCGGCAGGCAGGAGTGCGAAAAGTACCTGCCGGCGATACGGGATGCGATCGCAAAAAAAGAGGCGGAAATGGCCGAGCGCCTGCCCGATGGGGAGGCTCGGGGCGAGGTTGGCTAACTCGTCGGGGCGCACTACGCTCCAAAGTCCCACCATACTGCGGTATGGTGGGACTTTTTACGCTGCGTGCCCCCTCCTCTCCTCAAAGAAACTGAGGTTTCTTTGAGATAGGAAGAACGGAGAACGCGGTCCCATATCTTTCTTAGGTTTACCTCTTGCGGATGGGTTCCAGTAGATCGAGCTGCTTTGCGCCCTCGTCGTCGGAGATGAAGGTTTCATAGTCGATACACTCTTCCAGCCACTGAACGCAAAGGTTCACATCGTATTGATCGGAATGGGTCGCCCACTCGTATAGTTGCCGCCAGCGCTCGCCGATTTCCCCCATGCTCGTTGCGATGGAAGCGTACAAACCGCCGCCGAACCGTTTTTTTGTCAGGGGCGCGGGAACGCCGAAATCTTCGGGAATCGCCACCCATATTTCGTAGCCGTAGACGGGGTTTCCCTCCGATGGGCTCGGGTTGTTAAAGCCGAAGTGTCGAAAGCAACTCTTTTTGTGCAGGGAGTTTTCCAGGATAAATTTGTCCATGACGGCGGAGCAGTCGTCCTCCGGCGTCTCGCTTTGCGCGCAGTAGGATGCCACCGTCATAGCGGGAAGGTTTACGATCCTGACGTTTGTAAGTTCGCTCGCGTTCATAGAAGCGTTCCCTTCAGAGAGCAAAATTTGAGGCGCGGCTTCAGATGCGCATAGGGCGCTTGTCCCCTGCGGCTCAAAGTGGGAAAGAACTTGCGCAAAATCCTTGCCCGCCCTGAGGCGCTGAATCAGCGCATCAACCATGGCGCCCAGCGCCGCGGCGTCGGCCGCTTTCCGCCGCATGCTTGCAAGATGACGCGTTAGGATGTCGATCGCCCGGTCGACGTCATTTGCAATCAGCAGCCTTTCGATATCCGCTATGGGCACTTTAAGCCTTCTGAGCAGGACGATTTGCCGGATCCGGGTCGCATTTTCGTCGTCGTAGAACCGATAACCGTTTTCCGCCCTCGCGCTGCGCAAGATTCCTTCGCCTTCCCAGTAGCGCAGGGTCCGGCTGGAAATATCGAACAACTTTGCCGCCTCGCCGATTTTGAGCATTGCACGCCTCCTCTCTCTCTAATCCTAGGATAAAGGATTCCGCGGCGTCAACGTCAAGAGGGTTTCGCATATGTTTTATACGATGGACAGGGGGCCGGGGCGAAGCCCCCGCGCGCGAGCGGAAGCGAAGAATGCCTCTTCCAGCTCTTCGCGATCTTGGGGAGACAGCGGAACGAACAGATCGGCTAAGCCCTCGAGCGTCATTCCCTTTTTCTTGACGCGCAGCGCGCCTGCCACCATGCCGCGCGCGGCAATGACGTGAGGCGGCGCGGCGATGGGGGAGATGATCTGTTCAAGCTCCGGCGAGGGCAACAACCAGGCCCGCTTTGTCTGGCGAAGATACGCGTCAAACGGCGGAAGCAGGCGAAGCCCGCCCGGGCGCGGCGCATCGAGTAGCGCGGGCAGATTCTGCTCCGGCGCCAGCATTGTTTTTTTCTCGACGCGCACTTCTACGCACGCATCCCGCACGGCGGCCCACGCCATGGATAGAGGATCCGCGCCTTGTAAGGCACGGGTGGCGCCGGCATACCCTGCAAAATGATCGAATGTCGCGGGGGCATAGGCGCTCAGGTATAGGCGCGCCAGCCTTTCGGAGGCCTCGGGGCAGGGTTTGGGCGGGTTGGGATGGAGCCCGAACACCCTCTGGTTGCCGATGCGCGGGTGCAAGAGAAACAGGCCGGATTTGCACGCCGCCAGAATCAGGTGCGATGCCGCGTAGGGCATGCCGGAAAGTAGCGGCCTGAGCGGTGGCGGCATGTTGTGCTCGAGCATTAGGCAAAGGTCGCTATGGCGCATCGGCCCGTCGGACAGCGCCTGCGCCATGCACTCGATGGCCGAAAGAGCGGCGCCTTCGCAATCCATGCCCGCGCCTTCGATTTCTTTGGCGATGGATAAAAGCAGCGAGCGCCAACCCGGTTCGTGGGCGGGCATCGAGCCCACCGTGAAGGCTGCAAAGTCTTCCGACGCGAAAAATAGCGGCGCGTAGCGCAGGGAGTTGATTCCCATGATGTCGCCGCTTTCCCACGCGTTTTCCAGCATGGAGGAGAAGGGAAGGGGTCCTTCCTCCACTCGCGCGGCGAGAGCGACAGGCATGGACGAGCCCGGAGGGGAATCCTGCAGCGGCGTTACGCGAAGCGAATCCAGCCAGCGCTCGTTGGGCAGGCGCATGCTAAGCCCGTGGCGCAGCCAGCGAAAGGCGATGACTTGCTCTTTGCTCACTTCGCGCATCAAACCGCCCTCCTTTTCCTTCCTATGGCCATGTACCGAAATATAAGCGACGCAACTCCGATGGCCAGCGCCATCATGCCGATGGCAAGCAGCGTGCGCGAGCCTTCGGCAAGGCCCAGCTGCGTGTCTCCCTCGACGAGATACAGCATCGTCTGATACAGCCCGCCGCCCGGCACCAGGGGAATCACCGCCGGGTGGATGTAGAGCGTGGCCGGGCGCTTCCACACGCGCGCGGCGATTTCTCCCAATAGGGCCATCATGAGCGTGGCAACGAAATACGCGGGCAACGAACCGCCCATCAGCCGAAACACCACCCACCCGAGCCCCGCGATGGCCGCGCTTACCGGCAGCGTCGCGCGCGGCGCGCGAAACAGCACCGCGAAGAACAGCGCCGAGGCGACGCATAGGAAAAATTCCTTAAGGAACACAATCGACGTCACGCGAGCCACCCCCCGATCGCCATGCCTGCGCCCAAGATAACGCCCACGCCGGCCGCCAGCGATACCGCGATCAGCAAGGCCTCTGCCGCGCGGGCGACGCCGGACACAAGATCGCCGTGCATCGTGTCGCGTATCGCGTTGATCATCGCCAGCCCGGGCAGAAGCGGCATCAGTGCGCCCGCAATGATCGCCGTCTGGCTGCCAAGACCTGTGAGGGCGGTCAATGCCGTGGCAAAAAGCGCGATGATTGCGCCCCCCAGCAGGCTGACGACGAAGCGAAGCGAATCCTCGCGCCCGAATCTCGCGCTGATGCCCTCTACCGCCAGGCCGCACAGGGCGGCTACCAGAAAATCGAACCAATTGCCGCCAAAGAGCATCGCAAAAAAACCCGATGAGGCGGCCGAGGGAAGAAGACCCTGGAATCTTTTTCCTTTAGGCGCGTCGGATAGCGCCGCCAGGCCCGACGCGGCATCCGAAAGCGGGATATCGCCCGACTCGATGCCGCGAGAAATCGCCATCACCCGGTCGATGACTGTAAGATCCGTAGAGCGCCTGCGTACGCGCTTGAGACCCGACACCGGCGCATGTTCATCCCGATTAAGCGTGATGAACACGCCGGTGGGCAGCGCGAGCACCTGTGGGCTCTCTACGCCAAAACGCTTGCAAATGCGCACGGCGCTCTCCTCGGCGCGGTAGGTTTCCGCGCCGTTTTCCAGCAAAATGTGCGATGCGTTGAGCGCGCATGCTAGGATGCGCGAAAGGTCTTCCTGCGCCACGTGCGTCACCTCGCGCCTATTGTAGCGCGTCCATATGGTATTGTCGATTAGGTCTTTGCCGCGCCGCTCGCGCAACCCTTCTTGCGGCGGATACAGATGTGGTATAATCGCAACCGAATGGAGGAGTGGTTATGGGGGAACTGTCGCTGCGCCCGGTGGAGATCGTCCCGGGCTTTTTGCGCCACATGTCGGGCTCGGCACTGGTAACGTTTGGAGGCACGCGCGTGCTGTGCACCGCTGCGCTGGAGGAAGGGGTTCCGCCGTTTCGCAAGGGAAGCGGCGAGGGGTGGCTGAGCGCGGAATATGCGATGCTGCCCGGCTCGACTTCGCGGCGCAAACCGCGGGCCGTGGGCAAGCAAGATGGGCGCGCGGTGGAGATACAGCGGCTGATCGGGCGATCGCTGCGCGCGGCGCTCGATTTTCAGGCGCTTGGCGAGCGCGCGATTTCCATCGACTGCGACGTGCTCGAGGCCGACGGCGGCACCCGCACCGCCGCGATTACCGGCGCGTTCGTCGCCCTGGCGGCGGGTGTGGCGGATTGGATCGGCAAAGGGCTCTTGCCGTATTCGCCTATCGAGCGACCGGTGGCGGCGGTCAGCGTTGGGCTCGTTGAGGACGAGCTCGCGCTGGATCTTGACTATGCGCACGACAGCCGCGCGCAGGTGGATATGAACGTGGTAATGGCGGGCGAAGGGCTAATCGAAGTGCAGGGCACCGGCGAGGGCCGCGCGTTTGACCGCGGGGAGCTTGACGCGCTGCTCGATCTTGCGCAGGGCGGCATTGAGAGGCTGTTTCTGATTCAAAAGGATGCGCTGGGCGACAGGGCGCGGTTTGTGCGCGCGTGGGACAGGCCGCTGGTGATTGCCACGCAAAACCCGGGCAAGCTGCGCGAAATGCGCGCGCTACTGGGCAGGCGGCATAGCAACGTATTGTCGCTCGCGCAGGCGGGCATCGAGGAACAGGCAGAGGAAACCGCCGCCACATTTGAGGAAAACGCGGTTTTGAAGGCGGAGCACGCGATGCGCGCAACCGGCTTCGCCGCGTTGGCGGACGATTCGGGGCTGGAGGTGGATGCGCTCGGCGGAGCGCCGGGCGTATACAGCGCGCGCTACGCGGGCGTTTCGGGCACGGGGGAGGAGCGGGACCGCGCGAACCTTCAGCTCGTGCTGAATAAGCTCGCCGATACGCCCGGGCCGCGTTCCGCGCGCTTTGTGTGCGCCGTCGCGTATGCCGCGCCGGGCGAGGAGACGATCGTCGTGCGCGGAACCGTCGAAGGACAAATGATTTGCGAGGCGCGCGGCGCGGACGGCTTTGGCTACGACCCTGCGTTTGTCGCCGACGGGGATGAGAGAACCTTTGCCGAGCTTACGCAGGATGAGAAAAACCAAAAGAGCCACCGGCGCAACGCGATCACTGCACTGCTTAACAAACTGGACGGCGCGCCGTGAGCGCGCGCGCGATCGCCTTTTCCGATACGCATCGGGATAGGGAAGCCATCCGTCAAGCGTTGCCGCTACTTCGGGCCATGAAGCCCGACGCACTGTTGTTTCTGGGCGACGGGGACGGCGACGCCGCGTTTTTGCACGGCTTTTTTCCGGATGCCGAGCTGTGCGCGGTGCGCGGCAATTGCGATTATGCTAAGGATGCGCCGTGGTCCTGTGTGTTTGTCATTGAAGGCGTGCGGCTGTATCTTACGCACGGGCATGCTCAGAGCGTGAAGGGCGGGCTTGACCTTTTGTGCGCCGAGGCCCGCGCGGCGGGCTGTGACGCGGCGCTGTACGGGCACACCCACCGCGCGGCCATCGATACGGAGGCGGATCTTTTGCTCGTAAACCCCGGGTCGCTCTCGCGGCCCCGCGGCGAAAGGCCCGGGTTCGCGCTGTTGCTGATGAAGGAAGGCAAGGTCGAGGCGACGCAGATGTGGTGCTGATGCCGACAAGTCGCGTCTTAATCCCTGCGCAGCGCAAATTTCTGCTGGGGATAGCTGTGCTCGATCAGAAGCTCGCCTTCTTCAAAACCATATTTTTTGTAGAGAGCTCGCGGCGCAGCGCCCAGAGGATCTTCTTTTCGAAACGTGCATACTTCAATGGAGGCGCCCCTGGGGAAGCATTCGATCATCTTCGCGACCAGCGCCGAGCCGATGCCCTTTTGCCGATGATCAGGATGCACCGCCATGCACGAGAGGCATCCGGCGCGGATGGAAAACAGCAGCACGCCTGCGATCTCGTCGCGAAACTTTACGCACAGCGCCGATTGACGCTCGATATTGCGGCAAAGCAGTTTTTCGTACTCGGCCGCGTCGAAGCCGGGAAAGTTGTGTTTTACCAGGTTCGCAAGCTCCATCCAGCTCGAGGCATCCTCGGGCTTCGCAAATTCCAAGCGATATTCCTTATCCATGCTTCTCCTCCTGTACTCCATGCTCGTCCTCAGGCGCACACACCGGGCATTCCATGGTGATCATCTGCTCGTAGAGCCCGTTGCGCGCATAAAACCGCCTAGCGTCCATATTTTGCGGCAATACGGCCAATCGCAGGTAATCAAGCCCGTGGGCGGAGGCCCATTGCTTGGATGCCGCGAGCAGCAGCGATCCGACGCCCCGGTTGCGGTGTGCTTGTGCGACGACGAAATCTTGCACATACGCGTATGTACAGGGTACGAGTAGGCTTAGGCCCTTCACTTCCCTTTCGTACAAAAGCGCAAAACCTATCACTTGCTCGTCCAGCGTCGCCAGCAAGAAGTCGGACTTTTCGCCGTTGATGATGGCCGTCAGGTAGTCGTGCGTCCTTTCGCCCCTTTGAAAATGTTCGGGCTGTTCGCGGATAGATCCCGTATCCAGCTCCCAGAATAGTTTTACGATGGCGGCGATATCGCCGGCTGTGGCTTGGCGGATGTTCACGGCGGGTCCCTCCTCGTCGTTGAAAAATGCATGGGTCTATTTTGAATGGTCCGCGTTCCGTCCAATGATTCCCTCTCTATATCGTGTTATTCAGCTCCCGGTGCCGTTGTAGTGCCTCACGCCCACCCGCCACAGCGCCGCGCTGACCAGCAGGAACGCGGCGCCGGCGGGCAGCGAAAGAAGGCCCTTCCACAAGGGCTCGCCCCAGCCGCACATCGCCGATGCGGGGTAGTAGCTGATCATGAGCACCGGCACGAGAAACGTAAACATCGCCCATAGCGCGCGGGGCATCAGCTCCCGGGGCACGCGAGTGACTTGGTAGCTCGCGTTGGTGACGATGTAGATCCAATCCAGTCCCTTTACCGAGAAGAACGCGACACCGCTGGTGAAGATGAATACCCCCGCGTACATCGCAAGGCCGCCCGCCAGCGCGTAAAGCAGAAACAGCGGCGTTTCCGGGCCAAGCGGCACCCCAAGGCGCGCAAGGCACCAGCAGATTGCGATCAACCCGCTCAGTGGCCGCGCCATCCGGTGAATGTGAAACTCCGAGGCAGCCACCTGCACGTACGTCGACCGGGGGCGCAGAAGCACCCGGTCGAATTCGCCGTTTTGCACCATGCGCCACGGAAAGTAATCAAAGCCGCGAAAGAACGTTTCGGCCAGCCCGAAGGAGGTGAGGGCCATCGAGTACATCAGCAAAATGCGCTCCATCGTCCAAACCCCGATGCCGCCGAAGCGAGAAAATAGAAAGATCGTGCCGATCGGGTCGGTGATTACTACGAAGAAAACCTGCACAACCATCAAAAACCAACCCTTGTACTGCACGCCCGAGCGCAGATGCATGTGCAGATAGCGCCAGTACAGCCGGAATTCGTTCATCCTTTTTGCGCTTTCCATAAGGCCTATCCCCCTTGTACGACGATGTTGCGGAGCCTGTGCCCCATCAAAAGCCTGCCCGCAAGCACGAAGCCCGCCGCCCAACCAAGCTGCATCAGCCAGTAAAGCCACGCCTCGCCGGCGGGCAAAAGCCCCAAGTACAGCCGCATTGGGATGTCCAGATATCCGGCGAAGGGCTGGTACAATAAAAAGGTTTGCAGCGCGTCGGGCCAGAGCTTTAGCGGCAGATAGCCGCCGGACAGCACGCCGGAGAGCAGCATGATGATGAACATCGGCCCGTTACCCCACTCTACGTTCATGCGCACAGCTGCCATGAAGTTTGCGAAGGATGTGCCCAGCACAGCCGCACAACCTACCGACGCGAGCGTGCACAGCAGCGCGGCGGGCGATGCCGGGGCGCCCAACCGATATGCCGCGGGCGCGAGGAGCCCTGCGAGCAGCACGGCCGAGCCGCGAAACACAAGCGGCGTAAGCCTTTGCGCCGCGCTACGCGCAAACCAATGGTTGTATAGGTGAAAGGGCCTGAGCAACTCTACGCTGATGTCGCCCTTTTCAATTTGCACAAGGATGTCGTTGCCCACCGACATCGGCGCGAGGGCCCACAGCACTTGTCCTAGCCACGAATAACTTACCGCCTGCGCGAGCGTCATGCCCCCCGATATGCCGGGAACGGACGCGCGATCGGCGTGGGTGAAAAATACGATGTACACGGTGATTTCAATCAGCGCCCAGAATATGCTGATGGCCGCTCCGGACAGCGCCGCTACGCGGTATTGCAAGCCTTTGATAAACTCGATGCGAAAGACCGACAGCGCCGCGCGCAGCGGGCGGGGAGACCGGACGGCATTCATAGCGCCATCTCCCTGTACATCGTCGCAATGATCTCGTCGATGTTCTGCCCGCGCACATCGACCGTCTTGAGCTTCGCCGCCTCCGAAAGGCGGGCGATCACGCTGTGCGTGGGGATTTTGTTAGGGTCGTACCATACGGTTAGGCTATCGCCTTGCGCGTCCACCCGCTCCGCGCCCACGAGCGCGCGGATGTCCGAAGGGGCCTCCAAACGGGCCTTGAGCGCGTGCAGCGGGGCGTAGCGGTGGCGCAGCTCTTCAATCGTGCCGTCGAACAACAGCTCCCCTTTCCCGATCGTCATCACCCTGGAGCACAGCGCCTCGATGTCGTCCATGTCGTGGGTGGTCAAAATCATCGTGGTTCCACGCTCCTTGTTTTCCTTAAGCAGATATTCGCGCAGCGCAAGTTTGGAGACCGCGTCAAGGCCTATGGTCGGCTCGTCGAGAAACAGCACCTTGGGTCTGTGTAGAAGCGCCGCGCCCACTTCGCAGCGCATGCGTTGCCCCAGCGACAGCTGCCGAACCGGGGTTGCGAGCAAATTTCCAAAGTCCAGCGCGTCGGCGAGCTCACAAAGCCTTTGCGCGTAATCGCCCGCGGAAACCCCGTAGATATCCCGCAAGAGCTCGAACGAATCCCTAACAGGCACATCCCACCACAGCTGACTGCGCTGGCCGAACACCACGCCGATGTTTTCAACGTGTTTGACGCGTTCCTTCCAGGGCACGCGCCCGAGCACCGTGCACGTGCCGCACTCCGGCGTAAGGATGCCGCCCATCACCTTTACCGTAGTAGATTTGCCCGCGCCGTTGGGGCCGATGTAGCCTACAAGCTCGCCCTCGCCGATGGCGAAGCTTATGTCGCTTAGCGCGCGTACTTCCCGGCGGATGCGGCGGAATGCGCCCCTCAGCGCGGAAAAGCGGCCCTCGGGGCGTTCGGATACGAAGAAGGACTTGCCGATGCCATCCAGTTCGATTTGCATGAAAGCGCCTCCCTTCCCAGTTTGGAACACCCAGAATACAGGGCGGAGGGCGGGTTGTAAAATCTGCGCGCGGGCGCCGGGATGCTATGAAAAAATGGGACATACGGCGCACTGCGCTTTTCGCCTTTTTACGAAGCATTGCTTGACAACGTATCGTTTTTTTGATATGCTACATATAATTTCTGGTGAATACCGGAGGGCTTTTTATCCTGTTGGCATGCAGGGTGAAGGGCTTTTGTTTTTATATGAAAACGAGAAACCGGCGGATGCGAAACGCACTGCCGGTTTTATGTTGAATATGCGACGATTTTATTGCAAGGATGTGGCCTACTCTTCCAATGAATGCTCCTCCTTAACAAGGTTATCGCCGATGCGCTGCAACAGCTTAGCAAGCTGCGCCTTTTCTTCATCGCTGATGCCTAAAAGGCATGTTTGGCGAATCTCTTCCATGACGGCCGCGGCCCGCTCGTTCATGGCGCGTCCTTTGTCGGTAGGGCTGACAAGCTGCACGCGCTGATCGGTCGGATCGGCCTCGCGGGCGATGAGCCCGGCTTTCTCCATGCGTTTGAGGGTGACGGTCATCGTGGCGGGGGATAGACTCAGCCGATCGGCCAGATCCTTTTGGCTCATCGGCCCCTGCGCGCATAAAAAGTGCAGCACGGGCGGCTGGCCGCGGTACAGACCGATTTGCAGCAAACGAGAGTGCAGTGCGTTATGCAGGCGGTGCATCAGCCGCGTCATGCCCCAAACGACGCTTTCCCGGCCCTCGTCGTACATGAGACGTCCCTTCTTTCGCCGCGCCGGATGCCGGCGCACTATCGGTTCGCCCGCATGGTAGCACGCGAGTTTGCGGCTGTCAAGGCAGTTTTGCGGATAAAATATTAGATGGCTAAGTAAATGTTTGACGCATAGTTTTTATCTCCGGTACCATGGCGGCAAAGGTGGTGCCCGGATTGATCGAAATGCATAGACAGCTCGCGATCAGCTGCTGCGAGGCCGCGTGCGCGCTGATGGAGAAGGAAGCGCGCAGCCGTGCCGAAACGATCGAAATGCTGCACGACGCGCATGCGGCATGCTATCATATAGGCCAGGCGGGCGGCGGCGAATACGCCGCGCGCTGCGAATGGCTGCTCGCCCGCGCCTATGTGGCGGCGCAGATGGGAAATGCCGCGCTCATGCACGCCGAGAGGGCCCTTGAGCTCGCCCGCGCCGCGGACGCCGACGCGCAGACGCGCGCCCTGTGCCTAGAGGCCTGCGCGCGTGCCCACGCGGCGCTTGGCAGGCCGGTAGATGCGGATTATTGCAAGCAGGAGGCCGTGCTGGAGCTCGCGCGCATCGACGATGAGAAGCTGCGCGCGCAGGTGATGGCGGAGATAGGCAGCCTTACCATTTGATCCCTCGTCGGTTTGCACTGCGCTCTTCGTCGTCGCGGACTGCGTATCGCTCGCTTCCGCACTGCGGTGCGAAAGCTCGTTCACTGCGTCGCTCCTCCTCTTCCTCAAAACCGCTGAGACGATTTTGAGGAGTAAGAAGAACGAGGAAGTTAGGAACGAGGGCGCGCGTTCCCCCGTTCTTCTTAATCCCAAAGAAATCTCAGTTTCTTTGGGAAGCGCAGCGTACCCCGACGACGCTCCTCCTCTTCCCACAAGATGCTGAGGCATCTTGTGGGAGTAAGAAGAACGAAGAACGCAGGCTCCGTTCCTTCTTCGTCGTTTCCCTCGATCCTTAGGGGTATTTCGCGGGGAATAAAGGCGGCGGCGCGGGCGTTCTACTACCGATGGTGCTAAAGCTTCCCTATGAATACCATATATGGTATAATCTTTAAGTTGATGAGCCGGCCTGATGAGAGCGATTCAAACCCGGTTTGCATGGTGCGGGGCCTTCCCGCGCCGGCTATTTCGGGTAAGCCGGATGGTTCTGTTGGGCTGTATACGAAAGAGGTCTTTCTTTGTATCTGAAGAAGCTGGAAATTTACGGATTTAAATCCTTCGCCGACCGCATGGAAATGACGTTCGGCCAGGGGATCACCGGGGTTGTCGGGCCGAACGGTTGCGGCAAATCCAACATAGGCGACGCGGTGCGCTGGGTGCTCGGCGAGCAAAACGCCCGGGTGCTGCGCGGCGGCCGCATGGAGGACATCATTTTCGGCGGAACCGAAAAACGCAAGGCGCTGGCCTATTGCGAGGTGTCGCTGACTTTTGATAACGCCAAGGGCCAGCTGCCGCTGGCGTTTAGCGAGATCATGGTGACAAGGCGCGTGTACCGCAGCGGCGAGAGCGAGTATTTCCTCAATAAGGCCGCGTGCCGTTTGAAGGATATTACCGATCTCTTCCGCGACACAGGCATCGGCAAGGAAGGCTATTCGCTAATCGGCCAGGGTCGGATCGACGAGATTCTGTCCGTGCGCTCGGAGGACAGGCGCAACGTATTCGAAGAGGCGGCGGGCATTTCCAAGTATAAAGCCCGTAAAGAAGAGGCCGAGCGCCGCGTCGAGCATACGGAGCAAAACCTTGACAGGGTGGGGGATATTCTAGACGAGCTCGAATCCCAGCTCGAGCCGCTGGCGGCCCAGGCAGAGACTGCGAGGCGGTATGTAGCGCTGTCGCAAGAGCTGCGCACGCTGGAGCTGAGCGACTTTATCCATAAGCATGATCGCGCGAAGGAACGCATCGCCGCGTTCGACCTGCAGCGCGAGCAGCTCGAGGCGCAGGTGCGTAAGACCGCCACCCTCGAGGGAGAACTGCGCGCGCAAATCGACGATGTGCAGGACGCGATCGCCTCGATGGAGGGGGAAATTTCCGCCGGACGCGAGCGCGAGCTTGCGCTTACGCGCGAGGCGGAGGCGGGCGAGGGCGCGCTGAACCTTCGTAGGCAGCGCCAAGAGCAGTTTACGCGCGATCGGGAGCGGCTTGCGGGCGAGGATGCCCAGGCCAAGCGCGCGCTCGCGACGCTTATAGAGCAGGATGAAGGCGTGCCGGCGCAAAACGCTACGCATTTGGACGAGCAAAGAGAGAAGATCGCGGCCTTGGAGCGGCAGGCAGGCGAGGATGCCGCTTCGCTCGCCGCGCGCGAGGAAGAGCTCGAGGCGCTCAAGGCGCAGTTGATCGAAGGTATGAACCGCATGAGCGACGTGCAGGCGGCAAAGGCCCGCCTATTGGCCACGCGGGAAGGGCTTGCCGCCCGCCTTGAGGCGCTTGCGGGATCGGGCGCGGATGTGGAGCGCCTGCGCGACGAGGCCGCGGCCGCGGCGCAGGGGGCGGCTGAAAATTACGAACAGGCGCGTGCCGCGTTGGAGGATTTGCGCGCGCAGGCCGGGCATACGCGCGAGCGCGCGGAGGCGGCCGCCAAGGGGCGGGACGATGCGGCACAGCTGCTTGCCCGCACGCAGGGAGCGCTCAGAGAGGCGAACTCCCGGCTGAAGATGCTCGAGCAGATGGAGCGCGACTACGAGGGCTACAACAACAGCGTGCGCGAGGTGATGCGCGCGGCGCGGGGCGATGCGGGCGTTCTTGGCGTGGTTGCGGAGGTGCTTTCCGTGCCCAAGGAATACGAGCGCGCGGTCGATATGGCGCTGGGCGGCCAGCTCCAACACATCGTGTGCCAAACGCAGGAGGACGCCAAGCGCCATATCGACCGGCTGCGCCAAAACCGTGCGGGGCGCGCGACCTTTTTGCCGCTGGATGCCGTGCGCGGAAGAACTTTGAACCGGGAGGAGCGCGAATGCCTCGCCATGCCCGGTTGCCTTGGGCTTGCGAGCGAACTGGTGAGCTTTGACGAACGGTTTCGCCCCGTCGCCGAAAATCTGCTGGGGCGTACCGTCATCGCACAGGATTTGACTACGGGCATCGCCATCATGCGCAGGGCGCGGCACGCGTTTCGCCTGGTAACCCTCGAGGGCGACGTGATGCATTCTGGCGGCTCGATGACGGGCGGTTCCGTGCAATCCCGGGTGACGAGTCTTCTCTCCAGAGAGCGGGAAATCGGCGAGTACCGCTCGGCGGTCGCCCGGCTGGGCGAGCGGGAGGGCGAGGCGGCCGGCCGCGTGGCGGAATTGGAAGGACAGCTCGACGGAGCGCGTTCCGAGCTCATCGCCCTGCAGGACGGCGCGCACGAGAGGGAAATTGCGCTGGAGCGCGAGCAATCCCATCGCGAGCATGCGCTAAGGCTACTTGACGAGCGCACGCAGGCACGGGATAAATTTTTGCTGGAGCGCGAGCAGATCGAAGCGACGCTTTGCGAAATTGGAGAGGAACTGGGCGAGATGGAGCGCCTTGCCGGCGGCGAGGAGCAGACCGCACAAGGGGCGCAGGCGGGCGCTTCGCGGCTGTCGGGCGAGGTTGCCGCCGCGCGCGCCGCACTGGACGAGTTGCGCGAGGAGATTTCGGAGCACAAAGTGCACCTTGCCGCCGCCGAACGCGAACACGAGGCGGCTGCGCGGGATCGCACGCGCCGCGAACATGAGCGCGAGATGCTGACGGGGCAGATGGACAAGCGTAGAGAGGAAAACGAGGCGTTTGAGGCGCAAGCCGCTGAGAATCTAGCGGCGATGGAGCGGGAACAGGAAAAGCTTGCCTTGGCGCGCGACGCGCTCGAGGCGGAGCGCGCCGCCAACCGCGCACAGGAGATTCGGCGCACCGCGCGTCAGCAGGCGCTGCGCGAGTTGCTCGAAAAGCGCGAGGAGGCGCAAAAGGAGCAGGCTGAGCTGACCGATAAAGGGCATAGGGCGGAGGTTGCGCAGTCCAGGCTTAAGGCGGATTTGGAAAACCTGATCGCGCGCATTTGGGATGCATACGAGCTTTCGTATGCGGGCGCGCTCGCCTATGCAGGCGAGGAATACGATGCCGCGCAATCCGGTTCGCGCATCGAGGCCATCCGGCGCGAAGTGCGCGCGATGGGCTCGGTGAATACCGGCGCGATCGAAGACTACCGCCAAACCCGCGAGCGGTTCGAGTCGCTCAGCGCACAAAGGGATGATCTGGGCCGCGCGCGCGACGATCTTTTAGGCATCATCGCAGATCTTACGCGCCGGATGGAGAAGCAATTCACCGAGCAATTCGCGGTGCTCAACGCAAACTTTTCTCAAACGTTCCGCCAGCTCTTCGGCGGGGGACGCGCGGAGCTTCGCCTGGCGGATGAAAAGAACCCGCTTACCTGCGGCATCGATATCGTAGCCCAGCCTCCGGGCAAAAAGCTTCAGCTTTTATCGCTGCTTTCCGGCGGCGAGCGGGCGCTGACCGCCATCGCCATCCTGTTTGCGATGCTCAGAGCGAAGCCCACGCCATTTTGCATTTTAGATGAAATCGAGGCGGCGCTGGACGAGAACAACATCGCCAACTTCGCGACGTTTCTCGCGGATTATGCGCGCTCCACACAGTTTATCGTTGTGACGCACCGCAAGGGCACGATGGAGCGCTGCGATGCGCTGTACGGCGTTGCGATGCAGGAGAAGGGGATTTCCAGCATGGTTTCCGTAGAGCTTTCCGGCGTTGAGCGCCTGCAAAACATCGGTTAGGGGATAGGTTTATGGAGGATAAACAGAACAAAGGCGGTTTCTTTTCTCGCCTGCGCGAGGGCATGGCCAAGACGCGAGACAGGATTTCCGACGTGTTCACCGGCGTCCTGTCCGGAGGAGAGATCGACGACGACTTTTACGACGAACTCGAAGCGGCGATGATCTCGGCGGATATGGGCGCGCGCACAGCCGCATCTGTGGTGGAGGATCTCAGGGCCCAGGTTCGGGAGAAAAAGCTGCGCTCGGCCGCGGATGTAAGGGCACGCCTAAAAGAAGAGCTTGCCGCGCGCATGAGCGGCGAGGCGTTTTCGGTGGCGAGCCCGTGCGTGCTGCTGATCGTGGGGGTCAACGGCGTGGGCAAGACGACCTCCATCGGCAAGCTCGCAGATTATTACAAGGGGCAGGGGCTCAGCGTGTTGATCGCCGCAGCCGATACGTTCAGGGCCGCGGCGGCCGAGCAACTCGCGGTGTGGGCACAGCGGGCGGGCGCGCCGCTCATCCGCCACGAGGAGGGTTCCGACCCTGCCGCCGTGGTGTTCGATGCGATTGCTTCCGGCAAGGCGCGCAAGGTCGACCTGATCATCGTGGATACCGCGGGCCGCCTGCACAACAAGGCGCATTTGATGGAAGAGCTGAAAAAGATCCGCCGCGTTATTGAGCGCGAGCATCCGGACGCTCAAGTGAAGACGTTGCTCGTGATGGATGCGACGACCGGGCAAAACGGCCTGAACCAGGCGGAGGTGTTTGCCGGTTCCGTGGGGCTTGACGGCATTATTCTCACGAAGCTTGACGGAACCGCCAAGGGCGGGGTTGCGGTTGCGGTGCGCGAATCGCTCGGCCTGCCGGTGGCGTTCGTCGGCGTGGGCGAGGGCATCGACGACATGCAGCCCTTTGACGCGCAGGCCTATATAGACGCGATCATTTAACGGCGCGCTTCGGCTGCCGACGCTTTTGAAGGTGTGTACATTCCTCGTACTTCTTTTTTTAAGCGCTGTGTGCTATGATATTCTGTAGACAATAATCGGCAGGCGGTGACCGACCATGCACATCCATCCTATGGCCGAACGGCTCCTGCCGCGCGTCGCCGCATGGCGCCGCGCGTTGCACCGCATTCCAGAAGAGGGCCTTCAAGAACATAAGACGCATGCGTATCTCATGCGGGCGCTGCGCGCCATGCGCCCCGATTCTCTCGCGGCCATCGCGGACACGGGCATACGCTGTGTGTTCCGCGGAAGCGGCGCAGAGCGCACGCTGGCGTTTCGGGCGGATATCGACGCATTGAAGGTAGCCGAGCAAACCGGGCTGCCGTTTGCTTCCCAGCACGAGGGCATGATGCACGCGTGCGGCCACGATGGGCACATGGCTGCTCTGCTGGGGCTCGGCGCGTGCGCGGCGGCCCTGCGCGATGTGGGCAGGCTCAAGGGAAACGTAGTGCTGCTGTTTCAGCCCGCGGAGGAGAGCTCGGGAGGCGCGGCGCGCATGATAGCCGAGGGCGCGCTTTTCGATCCGCACGTGGACGAGATCTACGGCCTGCATCTGTATCCGGGGGTGGAGCTGGGCGAGGTCAGCTGCTGCGCCGGGCCGATGATGGCAAGCGATTATGAATTCGACATCGAAGTGACGGGCAAGGGAGCGCACGCGGCGATGCCGCAAAAGGGCGATAATGCCTTGGACGCCGCGAACGCGCTGTATGCGCGCCTTAAAGCGCTGCCGCAACTGTGCGATCCTACGGAACTTGCTTTGTTTAACATCGGCCGGATGGAGGGCGGCGAACAGCGCAACGTCGTGCCCAAGGACGCGGCGCTCGAGTGCGTGCTGCGCACCTATTCTTCCGATGCCCTGTGCGACTTGCGCGATAGAATCCGCCTGACGATCGAGGGCGTCGCGCGCGCGTACAACGTCGTGATTTCTCTAAAAGACAGAGTGTTCTATCCCGCGGTCGTAAACCCCGAGGATATGGCCGAGCGTCTGGGCCGCCAACTCGGCGGCATCGTAGCGCAAAAACCGCTCTTAATCGCTGAGGACTTTTCGTTCTACCAGCGCGAGCGGCCGGGACTGTACTTCTTTGTGGGAACCGGCGAGGAGGGAAAGCGCGAGGGGCTGCACTCCGATGCGTTCGATTTTTCCGACGCGGCGCTTGGGTATGCGCTCAGCGCGCATCTGGCCGTATTATTTGATCGCGGCGGCATACGCTAACGGATGTAGCGCGCCTGTGCAGTCGTTCTTTGGAGCATGATGCGGCGATTGTCGCAAGTGCAAAAACTATGCAGCATTCTCGGGGCCGGATGCCGGCCCCTTTTACGAAAGGCGGAATCGCGCGATGATGGGTAATTTCTTCAACCGCATGTACAACGGCAAAAACCGCAGCGATTTTACCCCGGATCAGCTGCCCAAGAACCGCTTTGCGCTGTTTTTCGACATGCTCAAAACGCGGTTGCTCAAGTTGATTCAGGTAAACCTTATGTTCTTGGTGTTCATGCTGCCGCTCTTATATTTCATCGTCAACTATTTTATCGGTATGCTCATGAACCCCGAAGAGGCGCTGGCGATGATCACGCCCACGCTGCTGTTTTGCATCCCCTGCCTGGGGGTTGCGGGCATCGGACTTACGGGCATGACGTACATCACGCGCAACTGGGCCAGAGACGAGCACGCGTGGGTGTGGTCCGACTTTATCGATACCATGAAGCAAAATTGGAAGCAGGGGCTGATCGCCGGGTTGGTCGACGGCGCTCTTTTGGCGCTGATATCCTACGCGGGGCTATTCTACGCGGTAAATTCTACGCCCGGCTCGCCGACCTATATGCTCAACTATGTGCTCGGCTGGCTGATGGTTGTGTTTTTGCTGGTGCTGGCAATGGTGAACATATACCTGTGGCCGATGATCATTACATACGACCTCAAGCTGCGCCAGCACTTTCGCAATGCGCTCATTCTGGCGGTGGGCCGCCTCCCTTGGTCGCTTTTGTTTCTCGTGATCACGCTCATTCCTATCGCCGCCATGCTCGTTTTTATGGATGTGATGATGATGCCGATGGTGCTGTACTACCTGCTGATCGGCTTTGCGCTCACGTCTTTTATCAACGTTTCCTATACCAACTCCGCGTTCGACCGCTTTATCAACCCCAACATCGAAGGCGCTCCGGTAAACCAGGGCCTTCGGGAGGCGGATGAGGAGGACATCGACGACCTGTAAGTCTCGCATGAAACGCCCTCTTTGGCGCAGACTAGCGCGGGAGGGATGTATATGTCGCAAAAAGTGAAACTGCCCGGCCCCATGAAGCCGGACGAACGCATGAAGTACGAGGTGGCCGAAGAGCTCGGCCTGCTTGGGCGGGTTCTCGACGTGGGCTGGGGAGGGCTTACCACCGTGGAAACCGGCCGCATTGGGGGCCTTGTGCGGGCAAAGAAAAAGGCGATGGCGCAGGCGAAATAGCTTCGCTCCGCGCGGTGGCCTTCGCGCGGGGAGGAATCAAACGTGCCCGGCTTAGGAAGTTTGCCCTACAGCGGGTTTGCCGCGGCATACGACCGCCTGATGGCGGATGTCGACTACGGCGCGTGGTATCGTCATTACCGCGCGCTGCTTTTGCGCGCAGGCGTGGACAAGCCCCGCCATGTGGCCGATGTATGCTGCGGCACCGGCCGCATTTCCATAAGTTTCGCCAAAGATGGGATATCGGTGGTGGGGGCCGATATTTCGCCGGATATGCTCGCCGAGGCGCAGGAAAGCGCGCGGCGCGCGGGTGTGCGCGTGGCGTTTGTGCGTATGGACGCGGCGGCGCTTCAGTTGCCAAGGCCCGCCGATGCGATTGTATGCGCGTGCGACGGGGTAAACTACTTGGCCTCGCCAAAGCGCGCGCAGGCGTTTTTTGCGCGCGCCTATGCGTCTGTGCGCCCGGGCGGCGCGCTGGCGTTTGATGTCTCTACCGAGTATAAATTTGAAAACCAGCTCGACGGCAGGGCGTTTGGAGAAGATTTGGGCGATCTTAGCTATCTGTGGACGAACGAGTACGACCCCGCCTCCCGCCTGTGCCACATGCAGCTTACGCTGTTTTCGCGCGAGGCGGATGGCCGGTACCGTCGGGAGTTCGAAGAGCATACCCAGCGGGCGCACAGCGAGGAAGAACTGCTTGCATGGCTTATCGGCGCGGGCTTTTCCCGCGTGGAGTTTTTTTCCGAGACGACGCTTGCCCCCCGCGCCGAAGACGACGCGCGGCTGCACGTCCTCGCCGTGAAACAGCAAAAATAAGATAGGAGGAAGATCAAATGATTTTTATCATCACTGCGAGCCCCAATGCCGATGGGTTGACCGCCGCCTGCGCCGATGCCGCGAAGCGCGGCGTGGAGGGCGCCGGAGGGAGCGTCGAGGTTGTGTCGCTCAACGCGCTGGGCATCCGCGGCTGCGAGGCGTGCGGCAACGGATGGGGAACGTGCAGGCCCGAGCATAGCTGCGTGATCGAAGATGAGTTTATGCCGCTGAAGGCGAAGCTATTGGCGGCGGAAGGGGCTATTCTGGTTACGCCGGTATACTGGGGACAACCGGCCGAGAGGATGAAATATTTCCTCGACCGCGCGCGCCGTTGCGAGGCGTCGCATAAAGAGAGTACCCTCAAGGGAAAGCCCATCGCGCTGGTAGCCGCCGCGGGCGGCAGTGGCAATGGCACGGTAACTTGCCTGGCCGATATGGAGCTGTGGTGCCGTCATGTCGGCTCCGTACCCTTCGAGCGCATCGGGGTTTCGCGCTTTAACCGCGAGCAAGTGCTGGCGGTCATCGAAAAGGCTGCCGAGCGGCTCGAAAAGGGGCAATAGAGATGCCGCATAAGCATGTGCCCGAGGCAGCGGGCGAAGGGGCGCTTGCGCGCATCTCCCTGATGGACGGGGCGGCGCGCGCCTTGATCGCCCATACCACGGGCATCGCGCAGGCCGCGCAGACTACGCATGCCCTTTCCGCCACGGCGACCGCCGCGCTTGGGCGCGCGCTCATGGCGACGGCCATGCTCGCCTCCACGCTCAAGGGGGATGACGATTCTTTGACGCTCTCCGCCCGCGGCGGCGGCCCGCTGGGCTCCGTCGTGTGCGTCGCGCGGCCCGACGGGGCCGTCAAGGGCTATGTGGATCACCCATCCGTCGATCCGCCGCGGCGTGAAACGGGAAAGTTGGATGTTGGGGCCGCCGTCGGCACGGACGGCTTTTTAACGGTGATCCGCGATCTGGGCTTCGGCGAACCCTATGTGGGCAGAACGCCGCTGGTATCCGGCGAAATTGCCGAAGATGTGGCCCATTATTTGCTTCATTCGGAACAGACGCCCTCGCTGGTTGCGCTTGGGGTTTTGGTGCACGCCAAGGCCGTGCTCGGCGCGGGCGGGGCAATCGTGCAGCCCTTGCCCGGTTGCCCGGAAGATGAGCTTACAAGGCTTGAAACGCTTACTCCCGCGCTCGAGGGCATATCGCGCCTTGCCGCCGAGGCGAGCGGTGTTGTAGAGCTTGCCTCGGCTTGCCTAGGGGACATGCGTTATGAAATCCTCGAAGTATTGCCGCTTCACTACCGTTGCGATTGTTCGCGCGAGAGAATGGAGCGCGTGCTGCTCTCGCTGGGCGAGGACGAGCTGCGCGATATGATGAAGCAGCAACACGGCGCGGAGATTACCTGCCATTTTTGCACGAGCCGCTATTGGTTTGCGGAAGAAGATTTGGGGGTGCTTTTGTCGCACGCAAAAACACGAACGTTATAGATGATAAACTATGTAAAATGCCATAAATTACGAACATTTAACTTTTATTTAGGCGTTATGTGCGGTATATTGTCTTCATTAGAGGAGGATGTGCGATGAAACAAGAGCTAGCGTTGGTGCTGGATTTCGGTAAGGGCGACGCACAGGAGCTGGGCCGCAAGGTGCGTGCCCTTAGCGTGTACAGTGAAGTAAAGTGGGGAGAGACCGACAAACAAAGCATCCTTGCCATGGCGCCCAAGGCGGTGCTGCTTTCCGGCGGAGCGCCGGAGGGGTTTTCATTGGAAGGCATACCGGTGTATACAGACGGCGATCTTAAGGCCTTTATCGCATCCGCCGGTTTCCGGCGGGATTGGACGATTGCGAATTATATTCAGGCGCAGGTTGAGGCGATTCGCGCGCAGGTAGGCTCTGGCCGTGCGCTGTGCGCGCTGAGCGGCGGCGTGGATTCCTCCGTCTCGGCCGCGCTCGTTCATCGGGCGATTGGCGCACAGCTCTCGTGCGTGTTTGTCGATCACGGCATGATGCGCAAGTACGAGCCGCAGGAGGTGCTGGCCGCGTATCGCGCCATCGGCATGGATGTGATCGCCGTGGACGCCGCCGATCGGTTTTTGACCAAGCTTTCCGGCGTAGGCGAGCCGGAGCGCAAGCGCAAGATCATCGGGGAAGAGTTTATTCGGCTGTTTGAAGAAGAGGCTCGCAAGCTGGGCGACATGAGCTTTCTGGTGCAGGGGACGATCTACCCCGACGTGCTCGAATCCGGCGTGGGAGGGGCGCACGTGAAGGCTCACCACAACGTGGGCGGCTTGCCCAAGGACATGAACTTTACGCTCGTCGAGCCGCTCAGGGAGCTTTACAAGGACGAAGTGCGCGCAGTCGGCGAGGCGCTGGGCCTGCCCGCCTCGATGGTATGGCGCCAGCCGTTCCCCGGCCCCGGGCTGGGCGTGCGCTGCCTTGGCGAAATAACGCGCGATAAGCTCGATGTGCTGCGCGATGCGGATTTCATCCTGCGCGAGGAGATCGCCAAGGCGGGCCTCGACCGCGATATCTGGCAATACTTTGCCGTGCTGCCCCCGTTTCCTTCGGTGGGCGTGCGCGACGGCGCGCGCACGTATTCGCACGCGATCATCCTGCGCGCGGTGCACTCCGTCGATGCGATGGCCGCCGACTGGGCGCGCATTCCGCACGAGGTGCTCGCGAAGATCTCCAAGCGCATCACCGACGAGGTGCCCAAGGTGAACCGGGTCGCCTACGATATCACCTCAAAGCCCCCGGCGACGATCGAGTGGGAATGATGCGCTAAACGCTGCAAGCCCTTGATACAGGCGGGTTTGTGAGGCTAAATCGAGCCTCGTGGCAACGTTTTGGCAACACTGATTGATTATCCATAAAGTAAAGAGTTAACTGATTTGAAGTGTCAGTTAGCTCTTTTTTGGTTGCCGCTTAGTCATTCGGGAGTGTCGGTTTTCTTCTTAATCCGCAGAGCGTCAAGCGCCGCCTTGTCGCGTTCGGCTTCCATCTTCGGGTAGGTGTAGCGCCAAGCGTCGTATTCCTCTTTAGTTATCTCGCTATTTTCAAGTTTCTCGGCCTCTCGCTGCCACGCGCTGAACATTTCAAGCATAGGAAGGTAGGTTGAGCTTTTTGACTTATCCAGGCGTAGACACGGCTCCCCTTCTAGCTTTCCGATGCGGACGCCGTATAAATCCTCCAGCGCAAAAAGGGTATGCATCAGCCCTATATAGCTGTCAATGTCCGGGAGGCTCAATGCCTGCGGGGATACCTCCAAAGCATTGGCTATCTCGTTCACCAGATTTTCCTTTGGCGTTCTGGTGCCGGATTCATATTGCGCCATGCGCACGTCGCCAGTCTTCTCGTCAAAGCCAATGGCCATGCCCAGCCATTTCTGAGTCATGCCGCGCAGATTGCGAATGAACCTGATTCTTTCGCCAATGGCCATAGCTGTTGCCTCCAATCCTCGGTGAAATGATCTCGGGATGAGGATAGCATATTTGCTTAGGAAACGTCAAGAGGAAATTAAACAAAAAAGTTAAATATTTTCCTGTAAACCACTTGACTTAAGCAAATTGGCTTAGTATAATAAGAGCAAACCTAAGCATATATGCTTAGGCGCCATTGACAGGATGGCCATCACACGTCATGTAAAGGCGTGTCCGCCCGGGCAAATCGGAAGGCGGCCAGAAAGTATTCCGACACTAAAGAAAATAACTATGCCCAAAGGGCCAAAAAAGGAGGAGTTGAATGGCAAACAACAGTTTTATGCGGGTAGACGATGTGGCGCAGGAATTGGGAGTATCCAAGTCCTACGCCTACAAGGTCGTCCGAAAGCTCAATGCCGAGCTTCGGGAGATGGGCTATCTGACCGTAGCTGGCAGGATCAGCAAGAAGTACTTCCTGGAAAAAGTATGCTACGGCGAAAGTGAAAGGAAGGGCTCGTAATGGCGGCTTACAAGGAATCCGACACCAACACATGGCGCGTCATCTACCGCTACACCGACTGGATGGGCGAGCGGAAGCAGACCAGCAAGCGGGGGTTCCTTACAAAAAGGGATGCCCTTGCGTGGGAACGGGAGCAGCTTCAAAAGGTTAAGGCAGACTTGGACATGACCTTTGAGAGCTTCGTGGAGACCTATACGGCTGATATGCGCAACCGTATTAAGGAAAATACCTGGGAGACCAAAGAACACATCATCCATACCAAACTGATACCCTGTTTCGGCAAACGGAAGCTATGCGATATCCAACCCAAGGACATCATCGCTTGGCAGAATGCCATGATCAACTACAAGGATGCGAACGGCAAAACATATTCGCCCGTGTACCTGAAAACGCTCCACAATCAGCTTAGCGCGGTTTTCAACCACGCTGTCAAGTATTATGGCCTTACGGTCAATCCCGCCTCCAAGGTCGGCAACATGGGCAAGGCCAAGAACAAGGAAATGCTGTTCTGGACAAAGGACGAATACCTGAAATTCGCCGATGCGATGATGGACAAGCCCATGTCCTTCTACGCCTTTGAAATTCTCTACTGGTGCGGCATTCGCGAGGGAGAATTGCTTGCTTTAACACCCGGTGACTTCGATTTTGAGCAAAAAACGGTATCTATCAATAAATCCTATCAGCGGCTCAAAGGCAGGGATGTGATTACCGATCCGAAAACGCCTAAAAGCAACCGTATGATCAAGATGCCGCAATTCCTCTGCGACGAGATGCAGGACTTCTTGAAGACGCTGTATGGCATCGAGCCAACCGACCGCATCTTCACCATTACCAAGCATTATCTTCACCATGAGATGGACAGGGGTGCGAAGGAGGCAAGTGTTAAACGGATACGAATCCACGATATTCGGCATTCTCACATTTCTTTGTTGATCGATATGGGGTTTACCGCTATCGCCATCGCGGATCGCGTCGGGCATGAGAGCATCGATATCACTTACAACTACGCGCACCTGTTCCCGTCAAGGCAAACCGAGATGGCAGATAAACTGGACTCTGAACGAGGAGAGAGGGGATTTTGATTATGTCGTTAAAAGTACATGACGGGCAGGGTCGCTGGAGAAACAAAACTGTGGCGTTTCGGGTGTCGCCGGAGGAGGATGCTCAGATTGAAACCGCCGTCAGGCTCTCAGGATTGACTAAGCAGGACTATATCATCAGGCGTTTGCAGGATATGGATATCGTGGTTGTTGGAAATCCAAGGGTATACAAGGCTCTGAAAAACGAGCTGGCATCCGTTCTCTGGGAGCTACAGCGCATCGCTTCGGGAGAACAGGTCGATGATGCGCTACTGAACACAATCGAGCTACTGGCTATTACGATGGATGGCATGAAGGAGGAGTGTTAATGGGTCTTACCAATGAAAAAGCGACCGCCCCGGTTTTGTCTGCTGCAACAGACAAAGGACAGCCACTCTCACAAAAACTTAACGACAGTATACCCGGAATGCGCAAAGAAAGCAATGGTGACTTTGACGCCCGACCACAGGCGAACGCCCCGGATTATCTCCATACCGTATCACTCACGGAGTTGTTCGACACGGTGTATCCGCCCAAGGCACAAGTAGTCGAAAACTTTCTTGTCGCTGGAGCCTATCTGTTTGTCGGAGCGCCGAAGGTCGGCAAATCCTTCTTCGTGGCGCAACTTGGCTACCATGTGAGCAGCGGAATGCCCTTGTGGGATTATCCCACCCACAAGGGTGCCGTACTCTACCTCGCGCTGGAAGACAATCATTCGAGGCTGCAAAAGAGAATCTCCCGCATGTTTGGCACGGATGGCACCGATAACTATCACCTCGCTACCGACGCAAAAAACTGGCGGGAAGGGCTGGATGGTCAACTTAGCCGGTTCATGCGGGAGCATCCCGACACAAAGCTCATCATCATCGATACCCTGCAAAAAACCCGGGAGGTTGGGGGCGAAAAATATAGCTATGCCAGCGATTACGAGATCGTAACGCATTTCAAGCACTTCGCTGACCGGCATAACATATGTGTACTTCTCGTCCACCATTCCCGCAAACAAGGCGCAGAAGATATCTTCGATACCATTTCCGGCACAAACGGGTTGCTCGGCGCAGCGGATGGCGCACTAATCATGCAAAAGGGGAAACGTACCGAAAACGAAGCGGTGATAGAGATTGTTGGTCGGGATTTTCAAGATCAACGGCTACATCTCCTGTTCGACCGGGAACGTTGCATTTGGCAGTTGACCAAATCGGAAACAGAACTCTGGGTTGAACCGCCCGATCCGTTGTTAGAAGCGGTCTCAAAATTGGTTGCACCGGAATGCCCCGAATGGAGCGGCAACGCATCTGAACTAATGGAACGGCTTGGAGCGCTCTGTATGCAGCCCAATGTGCTGACGCGAAAGCTTAACATTGGAGCGGACAGGTTATGGAACGAGTACGGTATTCGCTTCGAATCAATCCGCTCTCATGCTGGACGAAGCGTAAGGCTGATGCTCGACAGGCCGACGACGTGACGATATGACGGTCGTGACGGTATTTTGCGAGATAATGGCGCTATGAAATATATCGTCACGATCGACACGGCCGTCATGGGAAACAAGCTAAAATCCGAAGGAAGATGAATCGTGGCGAGCGCTTTGCATGGGCGAAGCGCTCTTTTCTTTCTCGGCAGGTATCTCCGACGCAACCAATCTATGCTTACCGACCGAAAAAAGGAGAGCATTATGGCCTACGCTATATTACGGTTCTCAAAACAGCGCGGCGGTTCCGCGCGAGCGCTGGAAGCCCATCACGAACGTAAGAAGGAAGCATACAAGAGCAATCCTGACATCGACCCAAATCGCAGCGCCGAAAACGTCCATCTCATCCGCGCTTCTACCAGCTACAACCGCGAGATCGGTTCCCGCATCCAGAGCGCCGGATGCAAAGTGCGCAAGGATAGTGTGAAATTCATCGATACTCTGATAACCGCCAGTCCTGAATTTTTCAGCTTCAAGCCTCCAGAGAAGAAGCGCGAGTTTTTCGTTCACGCGCTGGAGTTCGTCAAGGCAAGAGTTGGAGCAGGAAACATCTTCGTGGCCGTGGTTCACATGGATGAAAAGACGCCGCACATGCACCTGTGCTTCACGCCCATCACGCCGGACAATCGGCTTTCAGCCAAGGAGATCATGGGTAATCGACCGAAAATGGTGGAATGGCAGGACGCTTTTCATGCGCATATGTCAGAGCGCTGGCCGGAGCTAGAGCGTGGTCAACCCGCCGCCGAAACCAAGCGCGAGCATATCCCCGTAAGGCTGTTCAAACAGGCCGTAAAGCTTGACAATCATATGGAGATAATAGAGAGGCTTCTTGGCGATATCAACGTCTTTAACGCCACCAGGAAGCGTCAGGAGGCACTTGATGAACTGGCCAAGCTTCTGCCCGCCGCAGAAGGTTTCAGCGCACAAGTGAAGCAAGCGCAAAGCTCAATTGATTATGTGGTCTCGAGGAACAAAACCTTGCAGGACAGGCTTGATGATAAGGACGAACAGCTTCGCAAAAAGGAGGAAGCCGTTATGAATAAGAACATTGAAGCACAGCGGCTTCAAGAGAGTGTGCGACGATATGAGCGGCTGCTTTCTCGCATACCGCCTGAAATCCTGGAGCAAGTAAAAACATCTCAAAAAACTCATCAAGCCAGGTAAATGGGGATTGACTTTCATGCGCATGGAAGTGTATGATAAACATGCGCATGAAAGTGAGGTGAATCCATGGCGCAAAAGAAGATGGGACGTCCACCTTCTGGAGATAAGCCCATGAAAAGCAGAATCTTTGTGTTGGTCAGCGAGGAGACGCAGGAAAAGCTGGATAAATGCAAAGAGGTTCTGGACACAACCGCATCGGATATAGTCCGCAAGGGCATCGACAAGGTGTATGACGATCTCAAGAAATGAAGCGGAAGTGACGGTCACTCGCAAAAGCTACACGCCACTTCCCACTACAGCCGCCCCAAAGAGGCAAACCGCGTAAATATTGTACCATGCGCGGCACGTCCCTTCAAGGCGCTGTGGAACATTACGCCGAAAGGACAATGTTTTATGAGCAAGCTGCTATGGCATATATACTATGGACGCATCCGGCCCTTTGAACGCAATTTTCCGGTTAACCCCGAGAGCATCCCTTGGCAGAAGCGGTATGACGAGGAGATTGCTTACATCGAAAGCAAACTGTCCGAGGAAGATCACAAACGGTTGGATAAGCTGCTGACCGCCCAAAACAATCTCAATGGTATTGAGGATGAAGACGTCTTCGAAGACGGTTTCTGCTTTGGTGCGTCGGTCATCATGGAGATACTCATAGGTAGGGAACGGATTCTCCTTCAAGCTGATAAACCGGTTGGGTAGAAGGCTCACAACGATTATTGAAGAGGCCGCTTTCTCGCAAAAAGCGGCCATTTCTTTTTTCGGTCGGTATACGTTTCCTGCCCCGTCGCGTCCAGAACGCGCGTCATCGCATGACGACGGCGCGCGTTCTTACTTTCCCGCCGTGGCGGAAGGGTGCAGGGGCCGAAGCCCTTGCCACACGACCTTCGCAGAAGGTCTAGTGTGTTACACCACAACGCCGCAGATAGTGAAACCCGTTGAGGTTTTACTGTCGCTTGTGGGGATAAAGGAGCGCGAGCGAGTTTATCTCCGCAAGCACGTTGCGGCGTTGTGGTGTAGCGTTCCTTCCTCGTACCGTTCCTAGTCTGTCTATAGCACGGAGAATTGCAGTAGTGGAATAGGTAATAGCAACTATTCATAATAGAAATATATATTAAAATCATGATTTTAAAATATATGATGAGTTTGATTTCAATCAGGAACAATGCTATAATGCCCGTGATATTGCTTGCGATAGGAGGCGGCTGGATGGCAGACAAAAAGAAAAAAAGAGATGTGTTGCCGGAGCAGAAGCCTATTACTGATTTTCAAAAAGGGCAGACCGCAAAGCTGTTTGCTGAGATTGCTGCGATGGATAAGACGGTAGTCGTGAACAAACATAGCAAACCACTGTGTGCAGTTATCTCTTATGAGCGATACAAGAGATTAAAAGAAGAGGGAGTGGATATATGATGAACTTTACAGAGAAGGCCAATTTCATATGGAGCGTGGCTGATCTGTTGCGTGGGGATCTTAAGCAGAGTGAATACGGAAAAGTTATTCTGCCATTTACCGTACTGCGCCGTTTTGATTGTGTGCTAGCTCCTTCCAAAGCAAAAATCCTTGAAATGAATAAAACGCTGACGGTCACTAACAAAACGCCTGTCTTCAAGCGCTTTACCGGCCACGATTATTATAATATCAGCGAATATGATTTTGCGAAGCTGATTGATGACAGTAACGCAATCGAAACGAACCTACGAGATTATATCAACGGATTTTCTGATGACGTAAAAGAAATCCTCGATAACTTTGAGATGGGCGCTATCATAGATCGTCTGAAAAAAGCTAATCTTTTGTACCTCATCGTCCAGAAATTCAATGAGATCGACCTGCGCGACGATACGGTGGACAACCTCGAAATGGGCTATATGTTTGAGGAGTTGATCCGCAGATTTTCCGAACAGTCCAACGAAACGGCCGGCGAACACTTTACTCCACGCGAGGTTATTGAACTAATGGTGGAGCTGCTCTTTGATCCCGATATGGATGAGATGACGAAGGATGGCAAGGTCATTACCGTATACGACCCGGCCTGTGGAACGGGTGGGATGCTTTCGGTTGCACAGAATAAAATGGTGGAGACAAACACAAAAACAACGGTGGTACCGTTTGGGCAAGAGCTTAACCCTGAGACCTACGCCACCTGCAAATCCGACATGATCCTAAAGAATAATACTGGCAGCAAAATCGTGTTAGGAAATAGCTTTTCCGAAGACGGCTTCAAGTATCGGGATAATGGCAGCAAATATACGTTTGACTACATATTTTCCAATCCTCCTTTCGGCGTGGAGTGGAAAAAGGTTGAGAAGTTCATCAAAGATGAGGCAGAAAGTCAAGGCTATAGTGGGCGCTTTGGCGCTGGCACGCCGCGCATTTCAGACGGTTCTTTGTTGTTCTTGCAGCACATGATATCCAAAATGACCCCTCCCGATAAGGGTGGCAGTCGGATCGGCATCGTTTTTAACGGTTCCCCTCTCTTTACAGGGGATGCTGGAAGTGGCGAGAGCGAAATTCGCAAGTGGATCATTGAAAACGACTTGCTCGAAGCGATCGTTGCCCTGCCGGATCAGCTTTTCTATAATACGGGCATTTCGACATATATCTGGATATTGACAAATCGCAAAGTTGACCGCCGCAAAGGCAGGGTTAGGCTTGTAAATGGCGTATCTTATTTTGAGAAGATGCGCAAGTCCCTCGGCAATAAGCGCAACCTCATCAGCGAACAGAACCGCACGGAAATTGTCCGGCTGTACTCGATGTTTGAACCGCATGAGCACTACAAGGACTTCGACAACGCCGATTTCGGTTATTCCAAGATCACTGTGGAGCGCCCGCTTTATAATGCGGATGGCAAGCCGGAGACCGATAAAAAAGGCAATAAAAAAGCGGATAGCAGTTTGCGAGATACCGAAACTGTACCGCTCAAAGATGATATTCATGCGTATTTTGAACGTGAGGTGCTGCCCCATGTTTACGATGCCTGGATTGATGAGAGCAAAACCAAGATAGGTTACGAAATACCCTTTACCCGGCATTTCTATAAGTTCACGCCTCCGCGTTCCAGCGAGGAAATTATGGCGGAAATTAAGGTGTTGGAGGAACGGATTGATAAAAACTTGAAGGAGGTGCTGGAAGGATGAGTGCTGAATTGGGAGCTGTTAACGAATTCACATTTCAGATGGTTAAAGATATACTGCTTATTGTGATGCCAATTGTTTCATCTACCGTAGTTGCCATCATATCATATCGTTCAAATAAAAAGTCAAATAAAGAGTTTAATCGCGATTTCGATGCAAAACTTAAAGAAAAAGATGCTGATATTGCAAATGAAATAGCAAAACTAAATATTGAATTTAACAACAAGCTATATCTCCATTCATTTGAAAACTCAGTCGCAACCTCGGACAAGTATTTATCACAAATAGAGATAACCAGGCATGGAAACATTTCTAATTTAAGCAACGCCACCACAAAGATAAGTTCCTATATAAGCAATAATACGTTGACTATTCAAGAATTAAGTAGCATAAAAAATTTACTTGAAAAAATCAGGTTGCCGTTTAAAGAGGAAGAACTATATCCATACGAAGTTCCCATTTTGATTGACTACAATAAATTGCTCATTAACATCGACTTGAAAATAACAGAACAAGGCGGTGGATATAATGAGTAGAAATATGAAGGACAGCGGGATTTCGTGGATTGGGCAGATACCAAGTGATTGGGACGTGAAAAAACTCAAATATCTTTCATCCATGAAAAGTGGAGATTCAATTACTTCGGACAGCATTGAAGAAACAGGAGACTATCCTGTATTTGGGGGCAATGGACTACGTGGATATACAAATCGTTACACTCATGACGGTGAATTTATTCTAATTGGGCGTCAAGGTGCTTTGTGCGGTAATGTGCGCAAAGTATCAGGACAGTTTTGGCCTTCGGAACATGCCGTTGTTGTGTACGATGGAGGCAAAGTAAATAAGGGCTGGTATAAATATTTTCTTGACAACATGAATCTAAATCAATATTCAACTTCCGCCGCCCAACCTGGCCTATCAGTCGATCAGATTATGAACTTATTTGCTTGTGTACCACCATGCGATATGCAGCAGGCAATTGCCAACTATCTCGACAGCAAAACCGCCGCCATCGACACTCTCATCACCGACAAGCAAAAGCTCATCGGTCTGCTGAAAGACAAACGCCAAGCTATCATCAACGAGGCTGTGACCAAAGGGTTTAATAAAAGCGCCAAGATGAAGGACAGTGGCGTTGAGTGGATTGGCGAGATGCCTGAGGAGTGGAATGTGCTCACTAATCGCCAGCTTTTCGTCGAACGCAACGAGAAAAATTCGCAAGAGGATGTGACCCTCCTCAGCGTAACTAAATATTTAGGAGTTATCTTACAATCCGAAGCAGAGGATCAAAATCTTGCTACTGTTGCTCCATCTGAAACTTTGTCTGGTTATAAAACAGTACGCAAGGGTGATTTGGTCATGAATATCATGAGAGCAAAAGATGGAAGTTTTGGCGTTTCAGATTATGATGGAGTGATTTCGCCCGCATACTGCATTTACTTCGCCAGAAAAAAGGTGAATCCAGAGTATTTGTACTATCTTTTTAAAACCCCAATGTATATCGAAATTTTCAAAAACTACTCTACTGGTATTGCAGAGCATCGTATGCGTCTTTATCCTGATAGCTTCTATAAAATCACGGCTATTCTACCACCAATTACTCAGCAAGACGCGATTGTACTGTATTTGAATGCAGAAACAGAAAGGATAAACAACGTTGTTCTGCTACTGGAAAAACAAATCGAAAAACTCAAGGAATACCGCCAGAGCATCATCAGTGAGGCAGTCACCGGAAAAGTAATGATTGAGGACGCACAACCCAACGAGCTGCCGACTTCTAGGCGAGAGTCGGTGTTTAGGCGATTGGTGCTTTCGGCATATATATTGGATAATATCTGTGATGAGCCCACGGCAGGGCGTGTCAAATTTGAGAAGCTGCTTTACTTGAGCGAACATTGCGCCAAGCTTCCTCTTCATAGCGACTTCCGCAGGCACGCCGCAGGGCCCTACGACCCGCAGGCGCTATATTCCGTAGACGAACAGCTAAAAAGGAACAAGTGGTTTATCCGTAATAAAGACAAGAAGGAAACGCGGGCGTACATCCGATTGGAGAAATCTCAGGGCTATAGAACGTACTTGGATTCGAACTTCACGGTTGAGCAAAAAAAACACATTGACAACCTGATTGAGATATTTAAGGGTGCTCGCACAATTCAAAGCGAGATTGTTGCAACGCTCTATGGAGCATGGAACGATTTCCTGATTGAAGGGACCAACCCAACAGACATGCAAATTGTTGATGAGGTGCTAACCAATTGGCACGAGAGAAAAGAGCGCATTGATAGAGAACGTTGGCAAGCGGCCCTGAATTGGATGCGAGAGAAAGGCATTGTTCCCGTAGGGTTTGGCACATCAACGAAAGGAGGTGCGAGCAGTGGCGATTAAGACAAAGGAAATCACTTTTGAGGCTGAAATCGAATACAGCTTGGTTGAAAACGGCGGCTACATCAAGGGCAATCCCGCAGACTTCAACCGCAAGTATGCGATAGATACCGCCATGCTGCTCCGCTTCCTGCGCGAGAGTCAGCCCAAAGAATGGGACAAGCTCATCGCCAAACATGGCGAGCAAAATGCCGAGGCTAACTTCCTCAAGAGGTTGT
>JAVBNW010000054.1:0-46504 GCA_031551255.1 Eubacteriales bacterium
CGGGCGCGCGGGTTGAAACAGCTCTATGTTGTCGTGATCGCGATATTCTCTCTCGTCGCGGTCCGCGTGGGCGCGTGGATTGAAACTGCACGGGTATCACTCAGAATATTGGCGATCTGCTGGTCGTGCCCTGCAAGGGCATGTGGGTTGAAACAATCTCCTGTGCGACAAAGCGGACAGCGAGTACGGGTCGCGCCCCGTGCAGGCGCAAGACGGACAACCATGATGAAGGCGGCTACCCATGTAATCGCACCCACAAAAGACGTCTGCCGAAACGGCGGACGTCTTTTGCCGCTTGCATCCCCCTCACACTAGTAACGGAAGTTTTTTACCTCGTTTCTGCTACGGATTCCAAGCTTTCCCAGCACTTGGGAAACCAACTTTTTTACATAGCCATACGCGTAATGCAGTTCTTGGCTTATCTCTTCGTTGGTATACGAACGCGCCATCAAGCGCAATACTTTCATTTCCGCCCCGGTCAGAGGCTCGGGCAGCGCGGCTAGCTTTTTTTCATCCAACTCGATACCGCTCCTAAGCTGCTTTGCGTTTTCTATGCGCACCGCAACGCGCGCCAACAACACCTGCGCGGAAAACGGTTTGGTAATATAATCCACAGCGCCGTTTTCCAGCCCGCGAACCTCCGCCTCCGGTTCAGTGATGCTGGTTAGAAAGATGACCGGGGTGCTTGCGCATCCCTCGATTTCCCGAATCTGCGCAAATGTCTCATAGCCATCCATATTCGGCATGAGGATATCCAGTAAGATGAGGATCGGCTGCTCGCCCTGCTCAAGATAGGTGAGCGCCTGCTCCCCCGATGATGCCAGGCTCACCTCGTACTGCTCGCACAAAACATCTTCCGCATGCCTAAGCAGTGCGGGGTCGTCGTCAACCACCAGTATCCTATCCATGCGCGCTTATGTCCTCTCCCTCTTGCCCTATCGATAGATAGCGGGCGAACTGTCGCTCAGCTTCGGTAAAGTTCAGTGCCGCCACGCTTTCTCGCACTTGGTCAAGCGCAGCCCGGGGCATTTCGCCCTGCTCGGCGGCGATCAACGTATGAAGACAGTTCAGCGCGGGTTTTCTGCGTAAGCTTCGCAGAAAACCCGGCAAATCGCGTAAACTCTCCTCAATGCTTACCGGCTCGGCGTAAATAGGCCCGCCCAATTCCTGCGCGAAGCGCTCAAGTCCCTTCCATGCCTGTTCCCATAGGTAATATAGATGCGGCAGCAAGCTCAGGGTTTCCAGAGCATTGCCTTTGGCGCATAATTCTTCAATGCGCGCGGCGGCTTCGGATAGGCGCATGGCGCCCAAGTTTTTCGCTTTTCCCTTTAAAGCATGCACGAGATAGCGCAACGCGCTAAAATCTCCGGAGGCTTCTAAATCGCGCATCCGGAATTCTTCGCTTGCGCGGCTTTGGATAAAGAGCACCGCCGTTTCGCAGCACTTATGAAGATCGCCGTTGAAGTAATCCAGCGCCCTTTCCAAATCCACATCATACTGTGCTAAAAGTTCTCTCAGACGCCTCTTTCGCGCGTCCAGCGCGGGATCTGCCTCGACGGGAAGCCCTGTTTCGGCGACGAGCTCCGCGGGAAGCCAAGTAAGCAGCGTCTGCTCAAGGACGCGCCACGGTACGGGCTTGACAAGGTATGCGCTAAACCCGGCGTTAAGCAACGTTTCTTCCGTGCCCGATACCGCGTTCGCCGTCAAGGCGATCGCCGGCGAAGAAAAGCCCGGCAGCGTTTTAAGCTTTTTTATCGTTTCTATGCCGTCCATATCCGGCATCATGTAATCGATCAGAAAGATGTGATACTGCGTTTTTGCCGCTGCCTCTATGCATGCGGCGCCGGAAGTGACCGTATCCACCTGAAGGCCGGTGCGCATGAGCAGCCCGCGGATTACCATGAGATTTTCAGGGTTGTCATCCACCGCTAATATGCGGCCTTGCGGCGCGACAAAGGCGCCGCTATGGGAAGCTTCCGGCTCAATGGGCACGCTTTGGACCACCTGTTGGGGCAACTCGACGGAAAAGGTGCTTCCGCGGCCGTATTCGCTTGCGACATGCGCGCTTCCCTGCATAAGCTCCGCCAGTTCCTTTACAATCGCAAGCCCAAGTCCGCTGCCCTCTATGCTGCGGTGCGCCGCCAGATCCACCCTGGCAAACGCCTCGAAGAGGGCCGGAAATTCTTCCTCGCGAATGCCTATGCCGGTGTCGGCCACGGCGATGCATAGCGTGATATCCCCAGAAGATTTCCCCTCTTTTTGCGAAAATGAAAGGATGACGCGGCCGTGCTCGGTATACTTGAATGCGTTGCTCAAAAGGTTGGCGACGATCCGCCGAATGTGCGCCGCATCTCCTATCAGGGTGGCGGGCAGCTGATCGTCTTTTTCTATGTGAAACTCCAGCCCCTTTTTTCGGCTTTGCTCGCGGCCGATCATCTCCAGCATGGCGATGAGCTCATCCACCCTGTAAGCGGCGGGCAGCAGCTCAATTTTGCCCAGATCGATCTTGCTCATGTCAAGAACGTTGCTAATCAGGTCCTTGAGCATGTCTCCGGCGTTTCGAATGTGCACCGCGCATTCCCGCACCTGCTCGGAGCTGGTTCTGCGCTCGATCATTTCATTCATGCCCATGATGATGTTGATCGGGGTGCGAATTTCATGGCTCATATTGGCCAAAAAGGCGCCTTTGGCGCGGTTTGCCGCCTCGGCTTCCTCGCGCGCCTCTTCCAGAAGGCGCTGCTGGCGTTGGTACATCCGAAATTGTATGTACATCGTAAGCCCGAGAATCAAGCTTACGGAAAGAAAGCCCACGACGACGTCCATCATAATGCCCTGTTCGGATTCCATCGGCACGATGTTTTGCGGATATCGATACGCATAGGCGCAAAGCACCACGTACACCGCGGATTCCAACAGCGTAACCAGCAACATCTTTTTTCCGTCGAGCATATACACGGTGTACACCACGCCGAATATGAAAAAAGAAGGCATGCCGCTGTGATAGCCGCCGCCCTGAAGAAACAAAAAAGGAAATATAATCAGGAAGATCGCCACGATCGTGACCGTATAGCAAAACTGATATTTGCCGCTCTTGGCCGAGTAAACCAGCAGGAAGAACGACAAAATGGATGCGCCGGTATTCAGCACCATGGTTAAGGTGCTCCAGTGAAGCGCGACGGCCAGCACGGCCATCGCCGCGCTGCAGATGGTGCCCGCCAAGGCCAGCAAATTGAAGATTTTTACGCGGAAATCCAGCTCGGTACCGAAAAAGGTCTGCATAAACTTTGCGATGGTATTTTGCATAAGCACACCCCACCTGGAAGCATTATACCATTTTCACGTCCCTATGTCGAAATTTTCGACAAAATATATGTAGCCAAACATTTCCATAAAAATGACCATAACGCCCTATCCACGCATCCGGTAAAACAGGTAACTCCGGGTATGTATTGCCTCGCGAGAAAATTTGCTATCGTGGGGCTGTATACGGCGGTGTGCCCACCCCTTGCGGGGCATCGCGGATAGGAGGGGGAATCATGGGATACTTTTTACTGGTGATCGCCTTTGGGCTTCTCTTCGCGGGGATAGGTATTGGCATGCATATGAATAACCAGAAACTGCTCAAGATCTGCACGCGGCAGACGCAAGGGCTTGTGTGCGACGTCGTCAGAGACGTCAGCGAAAGCGGCAGCGGCGACGACAGATCGACTTCGGTGATGTTTTATCCGGTGTTTCAGTACGAGGTGGATGGGCGCGTCGTCACAAAAAAGTCGAGCATCGGTACCGGCAGACCGCGCTTTTCGCAGGGCGACGCGGTGACGGTTTTCTATAACCCCGACAAGGTAGAGCAGCATTATATTAAGGAAGACCGCTCGTCTTCCCGCGCGGGCATTGTCTTCGCTGCCGCTGGCGCCTTGATCATCGTGCTCGCGCTGGTTTTGATTCCGCAGTTCTTTGGCTGAAACTTAAGGGCGTTGCAGTTTTAGCTAAGGATTCGGCGACACGCCGCCATATATGGGGAAGCGGGGGACGATTTGTGGTAATTTTTCAGCTTATCTATAGTCGACTACAAGGGGCCAGCCTAATTGGCAAGATTGTCTACGCGGTGCTGGGGCTCTTCTTTTTGCTCGCGGTAATTGCGGTGTTTGCGAACCTCGGCGTCAACGTGTTATCGATTATTATAGCAATCGTTCTGATCGTGCTGGGCCTTGTCGTGACGCTTTTGGTAGGCGGCCTCGTGTCGGCCGTGGAGACGGTTGCCGGGGCGGCGGCGGGGAGCAAGCGGGCGCGCGAATTGCAAGCGGAGTCCCCGGAGCTTGCCCGCATGGAGGCGGAAAGGGCCCGCTTATCGTTGATGAGCCTATTGTTCTTCTTCGGCGCCATCGTGGTGGGGATCATCGCCTTTGCTATTACCGGCTTTGTCGGCGGCATCATTGCCGGCATCGCCGTCATGGCCGTATACGCGCTTTTGATTTCGCCCAAGCGCAAAAAGCTAAATGCCGACTTTAAGCAAGTCGTCGTTCTTGAGGAGCTGCGCGTCGCGTTTGGAGATGTTCAGTTTGATCCCGGCAGGCACCTTTCCGGGCAGGAAATTCAGGGCCTCAAGTTCATCGCCGATGCCGACGTCGTTAGGGGAGACGACTGGCTGGAGGCCGCCAGAAACGGAACCCGCTTCTGTCGATCCGACCTGAGAGTGTTTTCCGAGACGATCACGTACGACGACGAGGGCGACAAGCACGTCAGCCACACGACGATGTTTGAGGGGTATGTGGTGCGCCTTGAGCGGAGCGAGTCGTACCCCGCCCGCCTTATGGCGTGGACGAAAGACTTTAGAAATGTGCAAGGCGCGCCGAGCGACCTAAGCAGGCTGATAGGCAAGGCGGAACAAACGCTGGAAACCGAGTCGGACGCCTTCAACCAGCGCTTTGATGCCTTTTGCGGCGATCAGGCGGCTGCGCGCGTTATTCTCACGCCGCAAATGATCGACAGGATTACCCGCGTGGGCGAGTTTGTGCGGGGCGAATTTGCAATCCTATTTGAGGATCGGTATCTATACCTGTTCGTCAGCACGCCCAATAAGAACAACTTTGAGATGAACGTGTCCGACCGGCGGCCGATCGCGGATCAGCGCGCCGCCATCGTCGCACAGGTAGCCAACCTCGCCTACATAATCGATACGATGCAGGCAGCCTAACTCGTCGGGGCGCACTGCGCTCTGAACCGCCACCAAGCTGCGGCATGGTGGCGGTTCTGGCGCTTCGTGGCCCCTCCTCTTCCCACAAGGCGCTGAGGCGTCTTGTGGGAGAAAGAAGAACGAAGAACGCGGTTTCCGGCTTTCTTATCTGTCGTTCTTCTTACTCCTCAAAACCGCCGCAGTGGTTTAGAGGAAGAGGAGGAGAGACGGAGTGAACGAGCTTTCGTGCCGCAGCGCGGAAGCGAGCGATACGTAGTCCGCGACGACGAGACCCCTCCTCTTCCCCAACAAACTGAGGTTTCTTTGGGTTGGGAAGAACGCAGAACGTGAGCCTCGTGCATCCTTCGTCGTTGTTCTTACTCCTTAAAACCGCCTCAACGGTTTTGAGGATGAGGAGTGACTTTGTTTTTTCATAGAAAAAGGTAACTCCGGGTTCGTAGCGGCGCGCTTATAAAGTTGATAATCTCAAGATAATGGCGCGAGAGAAGCGCGCGCCTGTGGCAGGAACGAAGGAGGCGATCGCATGCCGGAAAGCGGCTTGCACGGCATCCCGCCGGAGTACTGCTATGGCCCCGCGCAGCTTTTGCATGTTGAGCAGACGGACAACAGCATGTCGCTTAGCCTGCGCGACGGCTTTGGCAAGCGGGCGCGCGCTTATTACAGCGGCTGCATTTACTGGCAGTTGGGGAAAGAAGCTGTTGGGACTCGCCTTACGCTGGTGCGTATGGTTACCGCCGCACAGCTTCTGAAAACGCCATATTCTCATTGCCTGGTTCTTTTGCGTCCCAACAGCGATGATATTCAGGCGCTTTTGCACGAATGGGAGGAGGAAGGCTATCGCTTCTACCTGCACTCAACGGAAGCGAAAGATCTGGAGTACCTTGTCGTGGCACAAGATTTGGAATATCGGGATTAACCGCGAGAACGCAGCTAGGCGGTGCAGGGAGACATCGTATGGCGGAAAGATGGGTTGACCGTCCTGCGCACTTCCTTCTAAGAAACAAGGGGGAGAATTCATGTACTACGATTCTATGGTCGTGCTTATCGTCGTGGTTGCCGTTATACTCATCGCCGTTTTGTGGCTTATTTCCACCGGCAACCGCTTTCGCAGGCTTATCGTGAAGATTCATGAAAGCGACTCCGGCATCGACGTGGCACTTACCAAGCGCTTTGACATGCTCACAAAGCTGCTGGGCATTTGCAAGCGCTATGCCGCCCACGAAACGGAGACATTTGCCAAGATCATCGAGCTTCGCCGAGGCATGAGCATGGCCGAACGACAAGCGGCCGACGAGCGCATGGCCGAGGTAACCGGGCAGATGAACGTTCTGGCGGAGGCATACCCCGAGCTTCGCTCCAGCGAAAACTTCCAAGAGCTCCAGCGGGGCGCGCGAGATGCGGAGGAGCAGCTGCAGGCGGCAAGGCGCATTTACAACGCCAACGTATCCGCCTTTAACCAGTTGCTGGTCAGTTTTCCATCGAACCTTGTCGGAAGGATGCAAAAGCAGATTCCCCAAGAATTTTTTGAGGCCGACAGCCGCAAACGGGACGACGTAGACATGTTGTCGTAACAAGGCGGGAAAAGGAGAGCGTGCGGTATGAAGGAAAAAATCAAGCTCGTATGGCGGATCGTTCGCGATAACCCTCGCCTGGTCGTTCTGGCGGCATTTGTGGTCAGCGCTATCGTGGCGCTGGTTCGCCTCCCCGATGGTATCGGCATGAGCGTGTCGATTACCGGCGATGAGGTCACGGTAGATCAATTCATGCCCACCATCCTCGTCGTTTTGATGTTCGGCGCATTTATGGCGGCATTTACCCTTCCCAACAGAAAAGCGCCGCTTGTTTCCATGCAAACGCTGTGCGCGGTGGTTTTGATGATATTTTTTCTCATCTTTCTTAGCAACAACCTTGCGGCGCTCTGATGCGACGGCCGCGCGAAAAGGGTGGGTTGTCCATGAAACCGCATACTGCGATGCGCCTTTTTACGGCGGCGCTTTGCGCGACTTTTCTGGCTGCCTGCGGCGGCGAAGGACAGGCGGTTTCGTCAGAAGCGCAAACAAGCCCGTTGCCGACGGCTTCTTTCGACGCCACGGGCGACTGGCCGGAAAAAATCGCGGTTCTCTATGCCGATTTTTCCTTCGGCGATGCCGATCCGGCGCCGGGAGCCATCGAGCAATACGAGTATGCGCACGCCGGCGAGCTGGCGGGCGAAAAGCTGGCCAAGGGCCTGTGCGAGCTGACCGGCCTTGATTTTTTTGTGACCATATCGGCGTTGCCCGACGGACTTAAGGTCGACTGGTCCGCAAACAGCACGCTGGTGGCGGGCCTTGATGAGCGTGAGCAGAAAGAAGGATTTTTCTTTTACGATGCCGATTCGATGCGCTGGTTTATGATGGACAGCTTGTGGCGCACCATGACGCAGAACCTGGATGCCGAAAATATCTACTACACCATGGATGGCGGCAACGAACTTGCGTTTGGCGATCTTGAGCCCGTCGCCGCCTTTCCCGCGGACATCCCCTATATGGGGAGCCCATTTTACTTCGCCCATAGCGATGTGCGCGGCGAGGAGAGCGTTAACCTATATTTTGATGAGGTCGATGGCCTCGCGCTCATCTATCCCATAGCGTTTGTCGCGCCGGGGTTGCTTAACAGTGATGCAGCCATGGAGTTTTCGGCGCTGGATGGCGAGGAAACGCTCACGTACTGGACGCTGCCCAACACCTATGACGAGACCCCCGAGGCGTATTTCGAGCGCCGCGCATCCCTTGCGCCGTATGCGATAGCGTGGGTGGGAGGCGACCCGGCTTCCGGAAAGATTGTGGTTTCCGCGGTCGATACCGTAGGCGCCGCCAATGCGCTCAGGGGTTGTGTCCAGCATGTTTTTGTGTTGCCCGACCGGGTTGCCATCGCGCAGATCGAGTGCGCGCCTGAAGACCTTGCGCGCTGGCACGATGTTGCGCTGGAGGAGATTTCTATCGACGAGGCCGCGATGGGCGCCGGCGATGCCGCTTGGTCGGCGATCAGTGCCGCGCTGTCCGACCGGCTTGCCTCCGGGCTCGCGCTGATGGAGACGGGCGAGGAGGTCATCGGCGGCGAAAAGTGCGCGACATTCGCGCTGGGAACCGACACCGCCGAAAAGTTTACCGCCCAGGAGCACTATGCGGTAAGCCCGTCGGGGCAAATCTATGTAATGGATATCCTGGCCGGCGGGGAGTATCTACTCTTTTTTCCCCGATGAAGCGGCCTTCGGCGGCCGTTGCGGGAAGGGGCGATGTTCATGCCTTTGTGGCTTGCCGCGGCGCTTCTCGTTGCCTGCGCGATCGGCGCTTGGCTTTGCATGCGCATGCACCGCGCAAAGTCAGGAAAAAAGTGGATAATCGCTTTTTGGGCCTTGCTTTTGATCGGCGCTGCCGCCGTCTTTTTGCTGCTTGCCGGGGCGCTGCTGTTGACGGGAATCCAATAACATGCCCGGTAGATTGCTCTATACAAAACACGGAGGGGGAGAGCCATGAGACGCACGATGTTCACCGCGCTTTGCGCGTTGTTGCTCGGCTGCCTTCTGGCAGGCTGCATGGGTGTGCAGAACGATGAGCCGATGCCCGGCGCGCCCGTCACCGCGACGCCGTACAATGCCAAGGAAGCGGCCGTGTTACAGGCCGCGATCGACGCCTACGACGGCCCGCGAGGAACGGACATACCGCTTACAATCGTCGCCCAAGAGCAGGAAGATGTGCCACAGGGCGGCATTTCACTCGAGGAGGCGCACCGGCTGTTGGCGGAGGGAATTCGCCCGGAGGAGACGCACGCGCTCAAGGGCGCGGGGGCGTTTGAGTATCTATATTGGGGCATGCAGGACTGCTATGGCGAGCGGTGCTTCTTGATTTCCTTTGGCGAGAGCACCGACGATAGCTACGCAACCATGGAAGACTACCTCGTGGGGCCGACGGGGAAGGTCTACACAACTTCCTATGAAAGAGGTTTTCCCCAGTACGATTTGATTTGGACGCCGGGCTAAGGCGAGGCTCTACGGCAGAGTAAGAAGGAGGAAAGCAGCAATGAGCGATGAGAAGAGAAACCAGGGCACACCGGGAGACGAGACTTCGGCCTTGTTTGTAACCGCCCGCAAAAAACAGCTTGAAGAGCAGGAGGTCCAGCGCAAGGCAGCCGAGGAAGAGGCCAAGCGCAGGGCAGCCGAGGAAGAGGTGCGCCGCCTGGAGGCCCAAGTGGCCCAGCGCAAGCGCGACGCCGAGGAGGAATCGCGGCGCATTGCGCAGGAAGCGGAGGAGCGCCGCCGCAAGGCGCAGGAAGATGCTGTCCAAGAGGAACGCATGAGGGCTCAGGGCGCGCCGCCTTCAGCCGCGGCGTCGGCCGCACCCGCGGCGTCGACCGCGACGCCGGCTCCAAAGCCTGCTGCAAGCGCTGTGGCAAAAGCGCCCGCGCAGAAGAAAATGAACCCAATGATTCTCTTTGGCGCGATCGGCGGCGGCGTGGTGCTGATCGTCGCGGTGGTGCTCATCGTGATCTTTGCGATGCCCCCCAAGAGCGAGCCTGCGCTGACGGAACCGCTGGCGCTCGACGCCACTTATAACCAAAACGGCTATTCGTTTAGCTATCCCACCGCGTGGAAAGTGGATTACAGCGAGTATGATTCGGATGACCTGTCGGATACTATCTATGTCGCCAGCGATTATTTGTTCAACGATTTTCAGGATCAGGTGAACCTTTCCGACGTCACCGATTGGATGGCGATGTATTCCGACGACGTGTACGACGCGGGCGTTGCGGTGCTTGCGAACGAGTTGAACGCCTATCAAAGCGGCACAGCTGATTACCGCGATTCCGGAGTTTCCGTATCGGAAGAGAACGGCTTTGCATACGGCATGGTGACTGCGGGCTACACATACAAAGACATCAAATTTACCATCTATATGCAGCTTGGCGAATCGAACGGGCGGCAGATTCTTTCGGTGATCCGTACCATGGATGATTCCGGCTGGGCGGATCCGGCGTACGATACCTGCGCGGCCATCGTGAAAAGTGCGGCCCTGACCAACCCGCCCAGGGCGGCCGCCGAGCCCGAGCCCGACCCGGAGCCGGATTACAGCCACCTATACGACGCGCCGGAGGGCTACGAAACCTTCTACGACCCGACGACGGGGCTGAAGCTCTATTACGTGGATACCATGGAGGCCGTGAATGGCCTGACAGGGGATCCCGACGAGGTGGTCGCCATACGCGACGGCGGCTACTACCTGATCGCCTTTAACATCACTGATTTATACAACAACAGCGAGGATACCGATGACAGCATACTCACCGGCACGATGAGCTATGTGCTGGACAATTACTTTACCAAGATGTTCGGCAGCTACCAGGGTCTCGTGGACGGCAGCGTGAAGAACCAAGGCGCGGACGTCACGGGAGAGATGGGCAGCGTCGCGCTGGCGCGCGTCAGCTGCAGGGCTGCGAGCAACACGCAGGAAGTTTACGTATACGGAGAACTGACCAGGGTCAGCAAGGCGAACCTCATCATCCTCACCATGACGTTCATACAACCGGATAACAAAACCCAGATTCAAACCTTCAACGATGTAATGGCCAGCATGCAGTACATTTCCGAATAAACCGGACGTACGGCGGTTTTCCGTGAAAGAAGGCGTCGCTTGGCGATCCGTCCGCACGGGGCGGTCGGATCGCGGGCGGCAAAAGGAGGCGGGCTATGAGCCTACTATTGACGGCGGTATTTGAAAACGGCTTTTGCGAACTGTATCTGCCCGGCGTGGATAACAAGACCGTTCCTCTAGACATCAAGCCCCACATCAGCGGCCGCGATGAAGACGTCACGCTGCCGCTGGAGGTTTGGGACGGCGTATGGACGCTGTCGTCGAGCCGCCAGTACAAACTTACCGAGCGCGAGCGGCCCGTCCAGAGCGCGCAGCTGCGGCCAGGGCTGCTGCTCAACTGCGAGTTTCCCGACGGCATGGTCTTTTCACTGACGACGGATGAAGTCGGCGACGGCAATACCCAGTTTACGAAATACTTTCTAAACCCCGCATCCGTGCCCAGGATCGCCATCGGCTCGGGCGAGAGCAACCTGGTGTGCTATGCGGATCAGTTCGTATCCCCCAAGCATGCCGAGATCGTGTTTGAGGGCGGCAGGGCGACCGTGCGGGATCTGGGCAGCGTCAACGGCACCTTTGTCAACGGGCGCGCGCTCGTAGGCGACAAGATGCTGCGCTATGGCGACGTCGTCTACATCATCGGGCTTAAGATCGTGTACCTTGGCAACGTTCTTGCGGTGAACAACCCCAAGGATAAATGCAGCGTGTCGGGGCTTAAGGCGATTCAAATCACCCCTTCCGAAGAGGAAAGCGAGGAAGACATCCCCGCGCCGGCGCAGGAGGAGAGTTACTTTCTGCGCACGCCCCGCAACCTGGAGGCGCTAAACAACGAGAGCTTCAGCATAGAAAAATGCCCGCCCAGACAGGTGCAAAAGCGCCAACCGATGATCTTTACCATCGGCCCCGCGTTCACCATGGTGATCCCCATGGCGGTAGGCGCAATGATGAGCATGGGCGAGGGCGGGTTTGGCGCGGCGGGTCTGATCATGTCGGTGGGGGCGGCGGCCGTTGGCGCGGTTTGGTCGGTGGTCAACGTGCAGTTTCAAAAGAAGGAAGAAAAAGAGACCGAGGAGAAGCGCACGGCGCTCTATACCTCCTATATCTCAAAAATCGCCGAGCAGATTAGCCAGAAAATGGAGCATAACCGCAGGGTGCTCGACAACCGCTACCCTTCCGCCCAGGAGGCGGCGGTGTTTGCGGTGGACGGCAGCCACAGGCTCTGGGAAAAGAGCAGCACGCACGACGATTTCCTCGACGTGCGCTTGGGCCTTGGGGATGTCGTTTCCCCCAACGAAATTTCCACCCCCAAGGAGCAATCCATGGCCGAGCACGACCCCCTCAACGACAAGGTGAACGAGCTTCAAGAAGCCATGTCCGTATTGCGCAAGGTTCCGGTGGCGCTTTCGCTGTTTAATAACCGTCTCGTAGGCCTTGTGAGCGCCGACCGGCAAAAGGCGCTCAACCTGGCCCGGGTGCTGGTTTCCCAGCTGACGGCGCTGCACCCGTACACGGATCTTCGGCTATGCGTCGCTTATCCGCCCAAGGAAGCGGATGAGTGGAACTATGCGAAGTTTTTGCCGCATGCGTGGACGCCGGACGACAAGCTGCGCCTTCTGTGCTGCGATCAAAGCACCGTGGGCGACGTCATGTATTATCTTTCGGGCATCATCAGGGAGCGGCTGGAGAAAAAGCCTGACGGCGCGGAGGAAAACGCGAAGGTATTGCCGCACTATGTGGCGTTGATTGCCGACTGGAGTTTGGTGGAGAACGAGCCCATCGCAAAATATCTTCTGAGCCCGCGGCCCGAAATGGGCCTCACCGTGGTGCTGATGGCGGATTCTCTCGACAAGCTGCCCAACGGCTGCACCGCCATCGTCAGGGACGATCAGGAGATGCAGGGGTTCTTAAGCACCGTCGGCGCGTTTCCGGCGAGGGAAAAGGTTGCCTTCGACGCGTTGCCCGGCGAGGCGGCGGATCGTTTCTCCCGGGCGCTTTCGAACTTCCGCGTGCGCGAGCTGGGTGTTTCCACCGCCATCCCCGAGCTCCTCACGTTCTTAGATATGTACAAGACTTCCCGCGTGGAGTCGCTGGATATCTACCACAAGTGGCTCGAGAACCGCACATATGAGAGCATGCGCTCCATGGTGGGCTATAAATCCGGCAACCAGCCGCTCTATTTGGATATCCACGAAAAATACCACGGCCCTCACGGCCTTGTGGCAGGCACGACGGGTTCGGGCAAATCCGAGACGCTGCAAAGCTATATCCTCTCGCTCGTGGTCAACTATCACCCGCATGAAGTGGCCTTTATTCTGATCGACTACAAGGGCGGCGGTATGGCGCAAAGCTTTATAGGGCTGCCGCACCTGGCGGGCGTAATTACCAACCTGGGCGGCAACGCCACCAACCGCGCGCTTTTGTCCATCAATGCCGAAATAAAGCACAGGCAGCAGGTGTTTAACGACTATAAGGTCAAGCACATCGACGCCTACATCGAGCTTTACCGCTCCGGCGCGGCGAGCGAGCCGATGCCCCACCTGCTCATCATCGCAGACGAGTTTGCCGAGCTTAAGAAGGAGCAGCCGGAATTCGTGCGGGCGCTCGTTTCCGCCGCGCGCGTCGGCCGCAGCTTGGGCGTAAACCTGATCCTTGCGACGCAGAAGCCCTCCGGCGTTGTGGACGACGAGATTTGGTCCAACACGCGTTTCCGCCTGTGCCTGCGCGTCGCCGACAAGCAGGATTCCAACGAAATGCTCAAGCGGCCGGATGCGGCCGCCGTTACCGGCACGGGCCGCGGCTTTTTCCAGGTGGGCAACGACGAAATTTTTGAAGAGTTTCAGTCGGGCTGGTCCGGCGCGGCGTACGAGCCCGAGGTGGCCTTTGCCGACGATAAGAACATCAGGGTGGAGCTTATTAACCTGATCGGCCGCTCCGGCGTGCCCAAGCAGGAGAAAAAGAAAAAATCGGACAACATCCAGAAGGTTACCCAGCTGGACGCGGTGGTTAAGTATTCCGCGCTGCTTGCCGAGGAAAACCAGGTTCCGCCCCTTCGGCAGATCTGGCTCGATCCGCTGCCCGCGAGGCTCTACCTGGAAGAACTGCCCGAAATGCCCGCGCAGCAGGGTTTCTCGATCGTATTGCCCATCGGCCTTGCGGATAATCCGCAGGCGCAGAGCCAGTATGCCGTCGCCGCGAATTTCCTGGCCGACGGCCACCTGCTGGTGTGCGGCGCTTCCGGCGCGGGCAAGACGACCCTGATGCAGACGATGCTCTACGGGGCGGTTACGCGCTATACGCCCAAAGAAATCAACCTTTACATCGCCGACTTTTCCTCGCGCACCATGGCGGTGTTCGCGCCGCTTCCGCATGTGGGTGCGGTGTGCTTCGACGGGGACGATGAGAAGCTGGCGGCCACGTTCGAAATGCTGCAAAACACCCTTGCGAGCCGCAAGAGCAGCTTCTCGAGCCTGGGTATCGGCTCCTACAAAGAGTACGTAACCCAGCGCGACGACTGCCCTGCCATCGTGTTTTTCATCGATAACTTCCTCGCCTTTAACGAAAGTTACGAGCAGTATGAAGACGCGCTGGCGTACATCTCCCGCGAGGGCGCGAGCTACGGCATTTACCTGGTGCTTTCCTGCAACGGCTCGGGGGATCTTAGAAGCCGGTTGCGCCAGAATTTTACTTGCGGCGTCGCGCTGCAAATGCCCGACAGGTTTGAGTACGAAGCCGTGGTGGGCGACCGCACCGAAATCGTGCCCGAGGGGCGCACGGCGGGGCGCGGCCTGATCAAGGCGCCGCTGCCCGTCGAGTTCCAGTGCGCTCTGCCCGTCAAGGAAGAATCGGGCCTCTCCCAGGCGCAGACGCTCAGGCGGCTTTTCGAACACATGGCCAGAGAACAGACCGGGGTCGCCGTCAAAAAGGTGGGCGAAACGCTGGATGCGCTGTCGTATCGCGAGCTGATGGCCCGCGGCGATGTTGCGCAATTGCCCAAGAGCGTGTTTGCGCTCGGCCTTGCGTTGGAAGAAGGCGAGCCCGTTACCGTGGATTTCGATGCCGAATACTGCTATACGGTGGGCGGTTCGGGCAAAGCGGGCAAGACGAACATTTTAAAGACCATCGCGCTGCAGGGAAAGGCAAAGGGAGATTCGCTTTACCTGTTTGACAATGCGGCCGGCGAGCTTGGCGTCTTTGCCCAGGCATGCGGCTTCGATGCCGTGGTGGGCGATGCGGAGCAGCTCTTTGCGCTGATGGAAGCCGTGATCGTGCCGGAATTCACCGCGCGCAACCAGCTGGTGAACGAGGCGCGAAGCGCCGGAAAGGATATCCCGGAGGCTTTGCGGGGGCAGAAGCGCATTGTGTTCTTCATCAACGACATGAGCGCGTTTATCAGCGCCGTTTACAGCGAGGAGTACGAGATGAGCGGCTTCTTTGAGTTGGCGTTGGAGAAGGGAAAGGATCACAAAATCCAGTTTGTGGCCGCCGTGACTCCGGATGATTGGGCGGATATGGCCAGGCATAAGGCGATGCGGCAGTACGCCGCCTTTGGGCGCGGCGTGCATGTTGGCGGGCTGTTCGATCAGCAGAGCATTCTACACTTTGACTTGTCCGCCGCGGACGGCGTCAGGCAGTTGGCCCCCGGCGTCGGCTACGCGCTTGATCAGAACGGCAACTGCGTAAAGCTGCTGGCCCCGCTTGTGGAAGATATATAGAAAGAATGCGCACGATGCTTTGGAAAGGATGGGGGATGTGAGCAAGATCTATCTCGAGGTGCAGATTCCGGGAAACGCGAAGACATACGAATTCTCCGCCGACAGCGTGATGACGGTGGGAAAAGTGAAGGCCCAGATTATGAAGCAGATCGCGCTGGTGGAAAACCGCGATATTTTCCCCGACCGGGACGCGGTGTTATTTTGCTCGGTCGATCTTGAGGGCCTTTTGCAGGACGGCGAGGTTCTGGGCGAGGTAGGCGTCAAGAGCGGCGGGACGGTTATGCTGTTGTAAGGGGGAAAGGGCGCATGAGTGAACTTTCGAATGTGGATGCCGCCAAGATCCGTGCGGCGGCTCAAAAACTCGCGGATATCGACACGCAGGTTATCGCCAATGTGCGTAAGCTCCTCGATGCGATGTCCACGCTGGATAAGGGCTGGCAATCCGAGGTAAAGGCGCAGTTTATGCAGGTTTGGCAGGAAGATTCCGAAGCGCTGGCCGAGATGATCGATCAGCTAGGCGAGATGCAGGAGCTGCTTACGGCGACGGCCGAAGAGTTCGAAGCGACCGAGGACGAGATGATCGGCGAGGTAGGAAAGCTCAAGTAGAGGAGGCGTATGTATGGCGACCGGCAGCGAGAGCGTCATCGATACCGCGTTGTTTTTAAGAACGGCCGAGGCATTGGAGCCGGTGACCAAGAACCTTGGCGAGCTTTTGTCGCAATGGCAACAGACGGTATCCGGCCTGCGCAGCGAGTGGCAGGGAGATTCGTCGGACGACGTAAAAAACACCGCGGCGCAAGTGCAAAAAAGCGCGGATGCCCTGCTCAGGGCGCTGAACGGTTATCGGGCGGCGCTTCGGGAAATGGCGGGCGTTTACGACAAGACGGAAAAGAATGTTCAGGAGACGGGGAAATCTCTAAAATTCGGCAACACGTTTTCATGATGAGGGGGCGGCTGCGTGGCTATTAAGTTCGATTACAACCAAACGGTTCAGCAGGCGAAGCTGCTGGATGAGCTGGCCACCGATATGCAAAACGGCACGGTAAAGAAGCTGGAGGAAATCGCCGGAAACGTTGAGGCGGCCTGGAGCGGCGAGGCGGGAAAGGCATACCTAAAATACCTTAGGGGCGTGCAGAGCGATATTCAAAAAAAGGCCAAGTACCTAAAGGACACAGCGGAATTCCTGCGCAGCGCCGCGAAGAAGATGCAGCAGGCGGATGCGCAAGCCAAGGCCGCAGCGCAGAAGATTTGACGGGAAGAGGTGTAACCCATGGCGCAGAGCACTGTCGACAAGCAAAAAATGAAGACCGTGGCGGCGGAGCTGGAGAAGATCTATTCCAGCATGCAAACGCAGCTTAAGAAGCTCGACGAAAATGTCGCTTCCCTCAAAGGCATATGGACCGGCGAGGCGGCTACGACGTATACCGGGGCCTATAAGCAAAACGCGGCGGATATTCAAAATTTGGCCACCGCCGTAAAATCCGCGTCCACGACACTTACCACCATTACCACCACCTACACCAAGGCGGATGCGCAGGCCGCGGAGATCATCAAGCAAAAAATGGCAAAGGGGTAGAAAAAAATGTCACAGATGCAAGTCGACCCCGCAAAGCTGCGCAAGACGGCAGAGAACATCGGCCAGGCGCATACGGGCCTTAGGAACAATATTTACTCGGCAAAGAGCCAGATCGACTCGCTGAAGAACGTGTGGACCGGCGAGGCCGCGGCCACCTTCAACCAAAGCTTCCAGGTTTTGCTGGATAAGTGCAGCGAATCCCTACTGACGATTCAAGGCATGGTGAACGCGCTGTACGATTCGGCCGATACCTACGAGAAGAGCGAAAAGGCCGTGCAGCAGGAGGCCGCTAAAATGCCCAAGCTGCCCACCAATACCATACGGTAAGGGGGAGAGTGCATGGCAGGGTATAAGGTTTCCTATAAAGTGCTTTCCCAACAGGGCGACGCGCTCAAGGCGCTCGCCAAGCAGGTGGACGGCTACGCCTCCCGAGTGAATACCATCCGTGGGAAGTTGGGAGAAGATGAACTCCTATCGACCGTGCGCCAGAACCTGACGAAGCTGTCGCAGCAGCTGGGCGAGAGCCGCGTGGTGCTGAACATGGCGGGCGAGCTGATCGGAAAATCCGTCGAAAGGTACGGCGGCACCGAAAAGAACGTCGTCAAAAAGGTGGATTCCGTCAAGGCCCACAACCGGGACTTCTATAAAAACCCCGTGGTGGTGGCATCGGCGGGCGGCACGGTTGCCGGCGGCGCGGGCGCGGCGGCGGCAACTGCCGTTCAATACACCGACAATTCTACGACGTACAACACCGTAAACGTTTCGACCGCCCCGGCGGAAACGACTACGCCCGTTACGGCCCCGGTGGAAGCGGCGGCTCAGCCTGTCGCAACCCCGCAGGCCGAAGCGCCCGTCGCCGCCGTAGAGGCTGCCGCGCCCGCGGTAGGGAGTTCCGGTTCGATAGGCGGCATCGCAGCGGGGGCGGCAGGCGGCGGCATTGCGGCCGGCGCCGCGGGCTTCTTCGGCGCGCAAAAGCTCAGGGAACACCTGGGGCGGGGCGGGGACGGCGCCAAGAAAAAGCCATCGGCGGCCGAGGCCGCCTATGAAGACGCTCAGGCACAGCTCGCTCGCGCCATCAAAGAGGCCAACAAGTACCAGCAGCCCGCCGAGGATGCGGCCCCATCGGATACCACGCCCAAGTTCGGCGCGCCGCCGGACGAGACATAGAGACGCCGCGCCCCGACAGACGAAAAGAGGAAGGCACAGAACATCCCCGCGAGGCCGTTTAGGCTTCGCGGGGATTGACGTTTGTAGCGATTAGGCGCCTTAAATGAGAGCATCTAAAGGGCTCGGCCACGATAGCCGGTATAGTCGCCCAACTTCAAAAGCGGTGCATACGAGCGAGAGGTTTTTTCGTAGGGCAAGGAGGCGGAAGGAGGCGTAGCCGGCAGCTATGCTGACTGGAGTTCGACGCCGCCATGCGGGAAAAGATCCGCTCGTATGCGCTGGTTTTGGGGTTGGACGACTATAAATGTGTTTTGTGCGGTTGACAGGGCTTGTCGGGCGCAGTATTATTGTAGTATAAATCATACTTTTCATACTTTTACAACGTGAGGGTGATTCGTGTGGACAATCCTAAGGACAAATACGCTTGGACGGTTAAAGTGGGTGAAAAGGGACAGATTGTGATCCCCAAAGAAGCCCGCGAAATATTCGACATACGCCCCGGCGACACGCTGATTGTACTGGGCGACAAAAAGCAAGGCATAGCGATACCGCCGAAAAATATGTTCGCACAGCTTTTAGCAACGATTTTCGGCGGCGACATGCCGCGAGGAGAGAATGAAGAATGAACGCTATCTCAATCACAAATCTATCTAAAAAATACGGCAGGTTTGCGGCGGTGGATCATCTAAACCTAACGATTGAGAAGGGCGAGCTGTTTTCTCTGTTGGGCGTAAACGGCGCGGGGAAAACAACGACAATAAAAATGTTGTCCTGCTTGATGAAACCTACTGAAGGCGATGCAGTTTTACTCGGCGACAGCATAAAAGAACATCCGCAAGCCGTCAAAGCGAAAATCAACATTTCCCCGCAGGAAACGGCCGTGGCCGCAAATCTATCGACGATCGAAAATTTGGAACTCATAGCGAGGATATATGGCCAAGATGGTCAAACCGCAAAGAAAAATGCGGACGAAGCGGCATCGCAATTCCGGCTTGATGCCGTGCGGAAGAAAAAGGCCAAACAACTATCGGGGGGAATGCAAAGGCGGCTTTCCATCGCAATGGCTCTTATTACGAACCCGCAAATTTTGTTTCTCGATGAACCCACTTTAGGGCTCGACGTACTGGCTCGCCGCGAATTGTGGGCATCCATTCTCGCCCTAAAGGGAGCGACCACAATCATCCTAACAACTCATTATTTAGAAGAGGCGGAGGCATTGTCCGACCGCGTTGGAATCATGGCAAGCGGTAAACTCAAGGCGATCGGAACCGTGGCGGAATTGACGGAGCAAACGGATACGAACAAGTTAGAGGATGCTTTTGTTGCCCTCGCGGGTGGTGAAATATGAAAGTTATCTCTTTTGCGCAGCGCAACACGAAAGAGGTTTTGCGCGACCCTATCAATCTCTTCTTCGGGTTGGGCTTTCCGCTCATACTGCTGGTACTGCTATCCATCATCAACGCCGGCATTCCCCCCGAAGCGAACAACCCAATGTTTCAGATAGAAAACCTCGCGCCCGGCTTGGCGATGTTTGGAACCGCGTTTATGGCGTTGTTCGCGGGTATGCTGCTATCCAAAGACCGCGCCTCGTCTTTCTTGATGCGCTTGTTTACCTCGCCCATGACCTCTTTGGATTTTATACTGGGCTATACCTTGCCAATGCTCGTCATGGCGTTGGCACAGGCCGCAATCACCTTATCGGCGTCCTGTCTTTTTGGGCTTGAGTTGACTGCGAATCTCCTACTTGCCGCCGTTGTGACGGCCTTAACATCCTTGCTGTTTGTGGGTTTGGGCCTGCTGTCCGGAAGCCTGATGAACGATAAGGCGGTCGGCGGCATTTGCGGAGCGTTGCTGATGAATGTAGCGGGGTGGCTCTCCGGGGTATTTGTTCCGCTTGATCTCATTGGCGGCGCTTTCAAAAAGACGGCGGATATTCTACCGTTTTATCACGGCGTCAAAGCGATACAGGCTACCTTAGGCGGTGATTTCGGCGCAATCCTTCCGCATTTGGCGATTGTGATGGGCTATACGGTAGTCTTTTTTGCGCTTGCGGTTTATGTATTTCAACGCAAAATGAGCGTCGATAGGGCATAGATAGAACGGAATTGCAGATAGACCGCCCCCCCCTGGCGAGCCGGGGGCTCGGCGGGCGAGTGGCGATCGACAACGATCGGCTCTCAAACCTTAGCCGCGGGCATTCGCAAACCGCACGAATGGCAATGCCAAGGGCTTGCGTTGTGTGCGCGAAATATTACTTGATTTCCTGCTCGAGATGATCAAATTCCGGCGTGCTAAAGAATTGCCCGAGCGTGATGTCCAGCCCGTCGCATATTTTCTTAATGGTCGTTATCTTAGGGTCCATGCTCTTTCCATACAGGATATTCTTGATGGAGGAAGGCGGAAGCGCCGATTGTGTGGCTAGTTTGTTGATGGTTAAACCGCGTTCATCGCATAACTGCAAAATTCGGTTGCGCATGGTCGATACAGTATCCAACGTACCATCTCCATAACCGTTTTGCGCAAGCGTTCAATATTATTCGATTTCCTGTTCGAGGTGGTCAAACTCCGGCGTGTTAAAGAATTCGCCCAGCGTAATTCCAAAGCCGTCGCAAAGTTTTTTGATGTTAACAACTCCGGGGTTTTTGCTTTCGCCATTCAAAATACTCTTGAGCGTTCCTTGCGGCACGGCGGAGTGCATGGCAATTCCATTGGGGGTAAAGCCCTTTTGTTCACATAGCTGCCGTATTCTCAGCGCGATTGCCTCTTGTGTGTTCATAGTCTTTCCTCCTAGCGACATATCACTAACAATGATATGCCGCAGAGGATTTGCGCATTAGTGACACTTCACTAAGTGGCAAAAATGTGCTATCTTGTTAGTGATTGATCACTAATGAGGAGAACAAATATGAACAACAATACGTGTTGCTTCACAGGGCACAGGCGGCTGCCCGCAGAAAAAATGCAGAGCATCGCCAAACGCCTGGATGCCGAGATCGACCGGCTGATCCGCCTGGGCGTCACGGATTTTCTATCCGGGGGCGCGCTCGGCTTTGACCAGACGGCGGCTGCCGTGATTGTGGCAAAGAGGGAAAGCGGGCATGACATCCGGCTCATCTTTGCATTGCCGTGCCGAAACCACGACGAGCGCTGGACGCACGAACAAAAGCGCCTATGGAGCGCTTTGCTTCTCAAGGCCGATGAAATCCGTTATCTTTCGGAGGAATACAGCTACGGTTGCATGAAAAAGCGGAACCGCTACATGGTAGAGAATTCCCAATATTGCGTTTGCGCACTGCTCTACGGCAGAAGCGGAACGGCGCAGACCGTCCGCTATGCCCGGCATAGGGGGCTAGAAGTGGTTAACGTGGCCAAGTAGCAACGCCCAGCAGCGCTTTTACAGCCCGATGTTTGATTTTAACCCCATATAGCTGCCCGCGTTCGGGAAACCGCCGAGCAAAATATCGACAAACGTTGTGGAGAAACCGTACCGCGGTAAATCCGATATGCCTACAAACCGGACGTCGGAGATCGGGTTTTCGTCGAATTCGTTCGTGGGAAGCGTAAGTTCCCCGCCCAAATCGTCCAGTAAAAACGTGATGTGAAGAACAGGGGGCGAAGAATCGGGCTTGTCGCATATGTACAAAAGCCTGTTCACGGCTGCGGTCAGCCCGGTTTCTTCTTTCACCTCGCGCACGATCGCGTCGTTTAGCGTCTCCCCGGCCTCCGCCCTTCCGCCGGGAAGCGACCACGGTCTTGATTTGCTGATTTTTTGTTTCACCAACAGAACCCTGCCTTCTCTAAGAACGATACCCGTTACGCGGATCTGAAAGGAATAGGCATCCATGGAATACCTCCTGTCATGCACAACCGCATAAGAAATCCCCTGCCATAGAATAGCAGGGGACATCCTTTTACACAAGGCGAGTTTTCTCTACTCCGGGTCGGTAGACCAATACAGCGATATCTTGGTCACCACGTTGTCCTCGGTGTAGTACCTGAGGAAATAGTAGACGTGCCAGTCGTCGGGGGATTCCAGGTTCGTCCACACGTATTCGATGCCGTGGGCATACTCGTCTCCCTCTTCGGCAAACCAATGGCCGCCGATCCACTCGGTCGCCCAGCTGTCGTCCGCGTCGGGGTTGAGCGCTTCGATACCGTAGATCAAATCCCCGCTGTCGCCCTCGCGGTCTACGAGGAACGCCCTGAGCACTTCCTCTTCCGGCGCGCCTATCTGAACGCCGCGGATGGGGAATAGGGTAAATTCCGGGTCATCCCACGACGCGCCGACAACGTAGACTTCTTCCTGCATAAGCTCGGGCGGTATTGCGCTCAGCGGCTCGTTCTCGCCGTCCTCTCCGTCTCCGGACAGCGCGCTGCCTTCGGGTGCGTTAACGAGTAAGGATACGCTGCCCCCGTCGCAGTTGAGCGTTATTTCCGTTTCGCCGGTTGCCTCGCCCATGAACGACCAGCTGACGGACGTGGGGCTGAGCCAGTCGATCGCCTCCGTGATCGTCATACTGCCCAGCAGATCCTGAACGTCCCCATCGGTAAAGGGCAAGGTGGATTGCGATGTGGCGTAGCGCAGGTAGTTGCCCACAAACATCTCGCGCTCGGCGCTGTCGGTCTGCTTTTCATATTGCGTCACAGTCAGCGAGCCGTCGGCATTGAGCTCAAAGCATAGATCCATGTAATATGCCAGCGAGCCCTCGGGCTCCGTAGCGCCCTCGAGCATCGCGCCGTCGTTCGTTTCCATGGTAAACGAAATCGCGTCGGTTCCGAGGTTTACATTGCTGATGAGCACGTAGCCCTCGGCGTTTTCATAATATCCCGAAAATACGAACTCTTCGTCGGATGGCTCGGGGGTTGGGGCCGTGGTGCTTGCCGCGGCCGTGGTGGGCGCGGCGGTAGAGGCTTCCGCCTTGCTGGGCGTAGGGGCGGACGCGGGCGTAGCGCAGCCCCCCACGAGCAGTGCGATCGCCAGCACGATAGCGCCTATCGCATATTTGCACGTATTCATTCGTTTTCGCTCCTTTCGCTTTTAGCGGAACGTTATTCCGCCAGGATAAGCCCTGCCAGCCATTGCTCGGGCTGGCCTTCGTAATCTTCCATCCAATCGATCGGAATGATATAGGTAACGAGGAAATCCCACGAATCCGTCGTTACATACGCGCCGCCGCACTGCCTGGTATCTTCGTTGTGTCCGGTTTTGAATTCGACGGACCACGAGGGGTAGGTGAGGCGCTCGGAGATTTCGTCGTTGCGCTCGACCGAAACGTCGTACGCGTCCGGATTACATTGCATCAAAAGGTCGAGAACTTCTTGCTGTTCCGCCGCATAGCTGGCGGCGAGGCGCTCTTGCGTGAACACGATGCCGTCGTCGGACATATAGCTCTTCCTATACGTTCCGTCGCTCATGAGAAGGCTGTCGATGAGCTCTGCGCCATCGGGCGTATCGCCCCAAATGAGCCTAAGGCCCTCTACTTCGAACTCGCTCTCTTGAGCGACCATGGTCGCTTCTTCAGGCGCCGGTTCCGCGGTGGGGGAAGATGCCGCAGCGGAAGGCGGCGAGAAGGCGACGGTGGCCGAGGAGGCGGATACCGTTGCGGGCGAGGCGTCACAGGCGGTGCACAGGGCCAGCGCGGCGGTGCATACGCAGGCAATTGAGATGACCTTTTTCATATCTGTCACTCCTTAACGGGTAGAGGATACGGCGGGCTATTTCACCCCCTGCCTACAGGCTACCACGGCGCCCTTCGTATGGATACACTCCGGGGGTTACCTATTTTGGCCATCTTTGCCCCCATAGCAAAAAACGGACGCCCGGAAAATGCCGGGTCGCCCGAACTACCCAAAAAGTCTCGGTGGACAGCGCGATAAGGGCGGCTTGGAGGATGGTGAACAAGAGGCTTATAGTCGGTCAACTTCAAAAACGGGGCAGGCGAGCGGATGCGTATGAGACCCGCGACGATCGTTGATTCGCTCCACCCAAGGCAGAGGGGACCTGTGGGGAAGCCGGCCTATCTCAGCTCGTGCGGGCTGCTACATCGCTAGGCTTGGATCGCCGACGTACCTACCAACCTCCTCCTCGTCCGTTCTACTCACAGGTTGGCTTTATGGTTGGGCGCGGCTAAACCGGGGCCAAGCAGACGATTGAAATTGTCCGGCAACGGGCAATTTTAGCATGTTTTCGATTTTGGCCGCGTTTGTCGTTCTTATCTTCGTCATATTTCTCCGGAAGGAAACCGCGAGGGGGATGCGCGGCCTGCATTAAAAGCTCTTCCGGCTGTGTCACTTTACAGCCTTCCGCCGAGTTCCTCCGCGCGCAAAAGCGCGGGGCTCCCGATAATATCGTCTCTATCCGACACGCCGCCGGCGAGGACAATGCCCTTGTCCTGCCAGCCCATATATTCGATGATGGAGCGGTAATTCGCCACGGCGGCAGCCGCATCCGGCTCGGGGTCTCCGGCCGGGGCGAGCAACAACGCGACGACTCTCTTCATTGAAAAACTTCGTTGCTATGGGTTGCCGCGGCCGACCATTGCTTCAGTCGATCGAAGGGCGCATTCCTTGATCAGCTTCGCCGGGAAGAATTCGTAGAGCGCCACGCTAACAATCGTGGCGCGCATGGGCTTAAAGTGCCGCGCAAGCACCGGCAGCGCGCGCTGGATGGTCTCGGGCTCGTCGATCAGAAGCGTCGCGTGCGCCGCCCACGGGTGGCATCTGCGGCAGCCGCCGAAAAACTTTTCTTGCAGGCCGAGCAGCTCAAAGTTCATATTGGGCGCGATGAAAAGGACATCGAGCCCAAAAAGGCCGATGTGACCGAGCGTAATTTCGATGCGATCCATGCCTTGTAAGACGCGCTCCATATCCTCTACCGCGCGGGATTCGCGGCCTATATCCCAACTGCCCAGCGTAAAATGGTAGGGGATTCCCTTTGTCTGCCGGCCGGTAAACCCCTGCCGCCCAAGAGCCTCGCCGTAGCCGGCGAGTACGCTTTCGGTTTCGGCGTCGAACTGAGCGATGAGATAGAGCGCCTTTTCATCCATAACCTTAGCCTTTCTCATGCCGGAATTCGAAAAAGTCGATGCAGGTTCTGTTCTTCATCACGGAGCCTACAAATTTACTGACGCGCCGGTGCTCGGGGTCAACCTGGTAAGCGGCCAATGCGGCCTCATCTGCAAACAAGCTGTTAAGCACGATATCCCGGTTGCCGGTTGGCAGCGCGTCGATCCGTACGCGTAGCTCGATAATCCCGCCGATGCATGCCTTGAGATTCTCCAGTTGAGACTTTACTTCTTGGGCGTTTTGCCTGTTTTCGTCGTCGGAAAAGCCGTCCCCATAGTTCCACATTACAATATGCCGCACCATGTTATCGCCTCGCTTCTTCGTTTCCAGATTCTCGCCCCAACAAGATTGTGCGGGGCAAGATGCCAGGGATGTATTGCTATAGGGTCATAAGCGAGTTTTTTCTCATATCCAACATTTTCTTCACGCATTCCATGGTTTCGGCATCGGGGTTGGTAAATGCCATGGAGGCGCCGCACACGCTGTCAAATTCTTTCCCCAAAATCGTCTTGCGTGTTCCCGGGCTGCAACCGCCGCCGCAATCGCCGCAGAAATTCACATGTGCCCAAGCGATTTCTTTGATATGCTTGTCGATCAAAACATCCTCGCGCACTTCGCCATAGTCGCCCTCGGTCCAGATCGTCCAAGGTCCGGGCCTTTGCGGAGCGCCGTCAAGGTGCATATAACATACGCACTTGCCTTGGAAGCTTACTTCGCCATGCGTTCCCCCGGCAATCATGTCGTTCTCCCTCACGTAGGCGATAAAATCCAGAGCGTTTTTTAACGTGTCGCCGCCAAGGACGCTTTTCATAGTGTTTTCCACGTCCAGGTTGGCGTTCCCGTTATCTTTCTCGGACATATGAAACCCTCCTACCAATGCATTTGCTCAGGGGCTCGACCCCATAATACCATACAAGATGGCGGTATGAGGAATTAACTTATGATTTCAAAAAGGAATTCGCAACGCTCCTTACCATCTGAACTAACCGGCGAGGAGACGATTTTTTAGCCGAAGCTTGACGCCAAAGATGGTTTGATAATGATGGCGTATGTGGCCGCCACAGCAGCCGCAATATGTCTTCGATATGCTGCCTGTCTGCGGCCGCTCCCTCTTGAATTGCGCATAGGTAGCGCAAACGCACTGGTAGCCGCCTTCATCGCCGGTTCCCCAGCAGACCGACAGCGTACCGTCGTCATGCACGCGACACTGCACGTTAGGATGCGCTGTGGTATCGTTCTTGGGTAAGCAAGCGATCCATTTATTCAATCAGCGCAAAAACCGCCGCGGGCCGGTCCTCTTGTTGTTCAGGGAAATGAATTTGCGCCATGATTTCCGGCGGAATACCTTTTTCGACCATCGCTTTTCGAATGGCAAGTAGATCATCAGAGAGCATGTTTGACCTCCAAGAATCTCTTGGATGAATGTAGTGTAGCACACATAATCCGGCAATGAGGAGCAAGGTAACATTACCGTAGAGCATTGAAAACACGGAGGCAATCTACACAATATTTGACTCAAGTTCCAGGGTGTGGCTGTATATGCTCTCTCGGTCGCTTCCAAGCAGTCTGTTTCCATCGAGCGCTATACCTTTATTCCATTCATTGGTCGGAAAATCAAACATGTCACGGCATTTTAGCGTATGGATGTCCCAAAGTGAAACTTTGGATCGGAATGCTACGACGAGACAATCGCCATGTATCCCAAGTATCCGTACTTCCATCCCATCTACGGCATTCTTCACCATGCCGACAACCTCAAATGACTCAATGCCGACAACCTTGATGGCCTTATCAAGCGATACCGTGTATAGCATTCCGTCGTGGGCCATCATGCTGTAAATGTTCTTCTTGTTGGTCAGCTTCATCCTGCGCAACACTTGCACGCTTGTCCTGTCTATTTCTATAAGCTCGCCCTTTACCGTTCCAACATACATGCGATCACGAACGACGCAAGTCCCCCAAAAACTTGCATCACAAATATCAAACCGGGCAATGCCTTTCGTGTTCCTATCGTAGACGCTGATTCTCCCGTTACGAATACTTACATATACTTTCGACACATCGCAAGCTATAATTCCACAAATATCGGAGGATAGGTCATCGCCTAGCCGAACATGATCCACGATCTGTAAATCCTCTTTTTGCAGGATGTAAAGATCGCAGAAATCGTACAGAACAACAAAGTCGCCATATATCGAGAGTCCCCGCGCTTTGCCGTCTTTATGGAAAATATCGTTCCGCGCCGCAAGGCTTAGGTCGATTAAGCCGTACTTATATATTGAGTTTTTACGGCGGATATACAGGAATTTTGCGTCCAAAGCCAGGTTAAGGCCGTCATTTTCCAAATCCATGATCTTATTCATCTTCTTCGTCGCCTCTTTTTTCTTGAATTCTATCACGCCAAACCTGACAAATGCATGTCGTATTTGAAATATCAAAATAGACGCGCCGCCGGATGCGGCAGCGCGTCTATGCAAGAAATTATAGTGTTTTAAGATACTCCGCCGAGCGGTCGGCCCATTCGCATTCCAGCGCACAGGTTGCTTTGATGTCGCCCTGCCAGGGCGTCCACAGCTCGACGATGTACGAAAGATCTCGGTCGCCCAACAATCCCCGGCAGCGCGGCACGTTCAGCAGCCCGCCGCCTACCGCGCAGCCCTCCACATCGAACCCGAGGCCCGAGGGCTTGCGGCGTATCGTATAGTCCTTGCAGTGAAAGTTTACCGTATAGGCGCCGAGCGCGGCGAATACGTCGTTTGTGCTCTCGCCCTGAGCCAGATTGTTCACCGGGTCCAGGCAAATGCCCACGCGCGGGTCGTCGATGCGCTCCATCAGCCCCCTTAGCGCGGCGACGGGGAAGAAATCGTGGTTTTCCACCGCCAGCGTAAGGCCTCGCTCCCGTAGCGCGGGGAGCAGCGCGCGGATGTCGCGCCCGGCGGCCTCGATGCTCGGGCAGCCGCTCTCGTCGTGCAAAAGCGTGCGCACCAGTCGGGCGTTCAGGCGCTGAGCGAGTTCGAAAAAGGGGAGCAGGCGCGCGGGGCTTATGCCGCGCGTGCCGGCCTCGATTTCGATGCCCCACGCCCGCGCCTGCGCGCCAAGCCTGCTCAGCTCCTCCGCGCCGAGCCGGTCAAGCGGCAAATTGTCGGCGATTTGCAACACCTGCGCGCCCAGCTCGTGCGCCTTGGTAAGCAAATCCATCGCCCTCATCGGCGCGGCGGGGGCGGGGTAGCCCGCCACGCCGATGTTCCACGAATATGTCCAGCTGGAAACGCCGATTTTCATGTTACGAAACCGCTTCCAGCACCAGCACCCAGTCGCAGCCCTTGCCCTGCGTCGGCGGCGCTAGCGTGGTTTTGCCCTGGGGCGGCAGGATGGCGAATATGCTTTCCTCGCCTGTGCGCGGGTCGAACCATAGCGCGCGCAAGAGCTTCGCGCCTGCGAATGCACTAAGGTTTACCGTTAGGGGCAGCCCCAGCGGAGAGTACACATACGCATAGCCCTCGCCCTTTGCCGCTACCATGTGCCCCATGCCCGCATAGTTTTCGCACACGAGTTCCGGCGCGCCTTGCAGCGAGAAATAATCGCGGCTCAGGCGCAGCTTTCTCACAAAGCCGATCTGCTCCGCGCCCTCGTGCGTAAGCGCCTCTTCCCAGCGGTAGGGGAAGTAGCTGGACGGTTCGCGCGTCATGCTCCAAATGCAGTGGTTGCCATATGTATGGCCGCATGCGCCCGCCAGCACGTTCCAATACGCGTTTTGACGGACATCCTGAGCGTTCCACAGGTAGCCCAGCTTATCGTTAAAGCACGCGGGGTGGTCTTCGTAGCGAGGTTCGGAATCCAGATACGGCTTTGATGTCGCGGCTTCCATCTTGCGCATCACGTCGTCGGAAGCATAACACTTTTCGATGCCGTGGCCCGTCTGCGCGGTGTGGAAGTCGATGTAATCCGCATCGCCGACAAAATCCGTAGAATCCTGCGCGCCCGGGGGATGGAAGGTGATCAGGTGGCGGTTATCCACCTCGCGGATGCCCGCGGCCATCGCATCCACGATCGCCCGGTGCTCGACCTGAAGCGGGCGGTCGCCGCCCAACATCCAGATGATGTTCCAGCAATCCTTATAGCGGTTTGCAATCCACTTTCCGTAGGCAAACGCGTTTTCCTTTTGGAAGATCACCGGCCCCTTGCCCCAGCACAGGTTAAACTTATCGCCCCAGGTGGGCAGCAGCGCCATAAACAGGTTGTTCTTCGCGGCGGTTTCCACCGCGAAATCCACATGCGCCCAATACGAGTAGCCGTCGGCGAGGTCGGGCTTTTCCGGGTCGGGCTGTCCGTTTGTATACAGCAGCGGCAAGCGGCCGTAGCGGTTGGGCGCGGTCAGCCCTTCGAACTCCGCCAGCGCGACGCCCTGCACCGCGGTATAGCCTTGCCGTGCGCGCACGGCGAAAAAGTGCTCCATCTCTTCGCGATTCAGGCGGTGGAAAATTTCCCATGCCGTGTCGCCCAGGTAGAAAAACGGCGAGCCGTCGTCCCAGGCCAGGTACCTTCCCTGCACTTTGAGCGTTCTCATGAAACCGTTCCTCCTTTTATACTGCGATCGCCTTGCCGCTGTTGAAGCTTTCGATGGCGGCAAACACGAGGCGCATGGTCTTTAGGTTGTCGCTGCCGCTGGTGGGCGCGGGCTCGCCCCGGTGAAAGGCGCGCATCAAGTCGCCTAAGCAGCGGGGGATGGCCGACATGATGTGCCCGCCGTGAAGGTTCCAGTCGTCTTGGGGAATGTAGGAAAGCGTCGGCCATTCCTTGGTGTCGGCCTCCCGCTCGCGCTCATGCGAAACGATGGCGAGCACGTTGTCGTGGCGAAGCGTGATGCGGCCTTTCTCGCCCTGAGCGACGAACCGGTCGTTCCACTCGTGCACGAGATTGCAAGAGATCACCGCGCCGCTCTTTGCCTTGAGCGTGCAGATCGCGGCGTCCGGCACGTCAATGCCCGCGGAGCGATACGAATATACCGGAGCGGCGTAGATTTCGTCCATCTCGCCGAACGCCGCCCTGGCGACGTCGAAGATATGCGGCCCCATGTCGCGCAGCACCATGTGCGGCATCGTCATGAGCGCTGGCTGATTTTTCATCAGCGCCAGGTCGGGCGAGCGCATGTCGATCTGCGCGTGGAGAATGTTTCCGATTTCGCCCGAGCGCACCGCCTGAACGAATTGCTCCGTCGGCGGCTGGTAGCGGAAGTTTTCGTGCACCGCGAACCATACGCCCGCATCCTCGCAGGCCTTTACCATGCGCTCGCACGATTCCAATGTGTAGGCCATCGGCTTTTGGCAGATTACAGGCTTTTTGTGCGCGGCGGCCATCAGCGTCAGTCGCTCGTGCCCGCCGACTTCCGTGATGACGTCCGCGATGTCGAATTCGCCCCACCTAAACACATCTTCGGGCTCGTCGAACACGCGGGGAATGCCCCACCTTTGGGCAAACGCGTCGGCCTTTTCGCGGGTACGGTTCCACAGCGCCACCACTTGCGCGCCCTGCGCCTGCCACGCCGCCACCTGGAAGGCAGCCCAGTAGCCGCAGCCGAATACGGCAATTTTCAGCATCGCTTGCCCTCCTACGCCTTATGTAGGTGAAGCATCTCGGCAAGCACCTCTTCGATTGCCTCCGGCTCGAATACCTTTTTCCAGTCCTCCCTCAGCACGTTCCGCTTGCCGTAGTCCACCGCGATCATCGCGGCGTCGGAGAACGGATTGGAGGATTTGAGCACGATCGCCAGCGGAATCTGGATATGCCCGAGCAAAAACGATTCCGCCGCCGGGCGGGGCACGCCCCGCGCAACCGCCTCGTCGATGGCCTCCTTCATGATGGTGGCGCACATCGCCACGACCACCTCTGCCGCGGCGGGTTCGAGGATGGCCATTTGCTCCACGGTGATCCTATGGCAGGTGACGACGGGGTTGAACATCTTGATACAGATCTCTTGAGCGATCGCAAAGTTTTCCTCCGTGCCCTGCCAAAGCGCGATCACGATATCCTGCTTGGCCGCCGTTCCGCCGAACAGATCGGCCTTTTCCTCGGGCGTGTTCTTCTCGCCGAACAGCGGCGGGTGGCAAGGGTGCGTGACGACGAACGTGCAATCGTCGCGCGTGAAGAGCTTGCCCGCGCGTGCCGCCGCGGGGTCGAGGGTGATGAGGGTAGCGCCCGGCTTCATCATTGGCACGAGCTTTGCGGAAAGACCGGGCAGCGCCGCGTCGGGCAGCGCGCATACGATCACATCGCACAGCGCCACCGCCTCCTCGGTGGGCAATACCGCGAGCCCTTCGCCGCGCAGGGCCTCCATGCCCACCTCGTCCTTTTCGCAGGCGACGAAGTCGTAGCCGAATTTGATAAGGTTGGGGGTGATGCGGCGGCCCATCTTGCCGCCCGCGCCGACCAGCGCAATTTTCATGGTATCCTTCCTCTCTTATATGTTATAGCTGAATATCCCGCACGGCGCGTTCATACGCCCGGATGACCTTGTCGTATAAAGGATGCTCGTGCTCCTTAACTATGTCGCCCGTCGCCTTGTGTAGTGCGGCCGAGCGGCGCATGATTTCCGCCCACGAAATGGTTTGCGTAAAGCCCAGATCGCGCTTCGCCTTCGCGCTCGAGTAGATGTTGTTAAAGCGGAAGTTCAGCCCCACCCACGAGCAATCCTCAGGGGCCAGCTTGACGAGGATCTCCCACGGAATATGCGCGAACGTGGGCTTAGGGGCGCCCAGCGCCTCGGCCGCGATTTCGTAATACCGCTCCCAAGTCATCGCGTCTTCGGAGGCGATGGTGTAGCCCTCGCCATACGTCTTCTCGTTGAGCGCCGCGTGGGCGATGGCCTTGCCCACGTCGTCTCGGTGCGCAGACGCCCACAGCGAGCTTCCGTCTCCCATCACGATTACGGGCTTGCCGGCCGCGAGGCGGTGCATCAGCCCCCTGCCGTCGCCCAGCAGCGCGATGGGGGTGGAGGCATCGTTTAACGTCGCGCCTGGCCGCACGATGGTCAGCTCAAACGCGCCCTCCCCGGCGGCCCTTTCAAGCAGTTTTTCGCATAGCGCCTTGTCGTGCGCATAGGCGAAGGCGGGGTCGGCGCCGATGGGCGTTTGCTCGGTGACCGGGTATGTGGGCGCGGGCGCGCTATAGGTGTTCACCGTTGAGCAGAAGATCAGCTGCCGTACGCGCCCGGCGAACGCGTCCACCAGCGCTTGCGCGTCCTGCGGATGGTAGCAGATCATGTCGATCACGCAGTCGAAGCTTTTGCCGCGCACCTTTTCCACAAAGTCGGGCAAATCGTAGCGGTCGCCTACGATGCGCGTCGTGCCCGGCACGTCGTGGTGGCCGCGGTTGAATACCGTCACGTTGGCGCCCATGGATGTAAGCTCTCGGGCGATCGCAGGGCTGATGTTGCCCGACCCGCCGATCAGCAGCACGTTCATGTCAATGCCTCCTTTGGTTACGGATTCTCAGACGGCCTATCCGCCTTTACCTGTTTGATCACGGCCTGGATGTGCTCGCGCATCAGCGCTTCGGCCAGCATTCCGTCCCCGGCGGCGATGGCGTCTGTGATGGGCCGGTGGTTGAAGCGCCCCGCCTCCATGCCGCGCACAAGGATGGCTTCGAGCATGGCCCCGGCATATACATCCTGAACCGCCGCCATGATCTTGCTGAGCAGGCTGTTGCCCGAAATGACCGCGATGGCGTTGTGGTACGCAAGATCGTAGCGCGCAAATTCACGGATGCCCCCGCTCGCGCCCGCCATGCTTTGCTCCAATTCGCGCAGCTGTAATACATCCTGCGGGGTCGCCCGCCGGGCGGCCAGCCCCGCCGCGCCGACCTCCGCCATCATGCGAAACTCGAGCACTTCGTCAAGCTGCGGCGTGGATAGCAGCAATTGCCGCATGAAGCGGCTTTGCATCGTGCCGCCTACCGAGTCGCTGACGTATGTTCCGTCGCCGTGCCGCACCGTCAGCACGCCCATGCCGATTAAGCGGTGAATCGCCTCGCGCACCGAAAGGCGGCTTACCCCCAGTTGCCGCGCGAGTTCATTTTCGCCCGCGATGCGGTCTCCGCTCTTCCAAGCGCCGGATAGGAGCATTTGCTTCATCTGCTCAAATACTGCGTCCGCGACGCCGGTTTTCGTCACTTTTTCCAGCTGCATCGGATACCCCTTGTGCTTTTCGTCTTTTCCCTATTATAATAAGAGATCAGATGTATGACAAGTAGTATCGTGGAGGGTGAAACATGAAAATCTTCGACGCGCATGCGCACCTTGGCTATGATGTGGTGTTTGACGTAGAGGTTACGGAGCGGACCTTGCTTTCCACTTGTGAAGAATACGGCGTGCACGGCGCGCTGGTACAGCCCTTCATTCCGAGACCCTATATTGAAGATACCCGCGCTATCCACGATCGCATCCATGCCTTTGCGAACGCGCACGCGGGCAGGTTCTACGGCATGGTTTCCATCTGTCCGCACCTGTATCCCGATGTTGTGGAGGCGGAATGCGCCCGCTGCGTGCGCGAATTGGGCTTTAAGGGCGTAAAGATAGCGACGACGGCCCAGGGCGTAAACCCATCGGGCAAGAGCGGCATGCATATCTTTGAGGTGGCCCAGGCGCTTGACATTCCCGTGATGGTTCACACGGGCGGTGGTAACTTCGGCGCGCCGCACCTGCTTGAAAAGCCCGCGAAGGCCTTTGCGCATACGCCCATCGTCATCGCCCACGGCGGAGGGGCGGATGGGGTGGATGAGAGCATCCGCTTGGCGATAACGTACGACAACGTGTTTGTCGAGCCCAGCTGGATCGACCTTTTGGGTATTGAAAAATTCTACCGTGCGCTCGGCGCTGGCAAGCTGATGTTCTCGAGCGACATGCCGCAAAATACCCCGGCCGAGCTGGCGATTTTCCGCGCGGTCATCCGGGATGAAAGCGAGCTTAGCAAGGCCCTTGGCGGTACGGCTCGGGCCGTATTCGGCATTCCGGGGTAGCGCTTTGCCTTTTCCGCCCGCTCCGCATAGGCCTTTGTGCGTAGCGGGTGTTTTTTGCGTGCAGCCGCATGCGGCGATGTGCTCTTTTTCTACATCTTTTCGGGTAAAATACCCGCCAATACGCCGATTTGCGCCGCATATCGTTGAAAAACGGCACAGAATGGATTATACTAACACAATATACAAAGGATGGCTATACGCCTTTTTTAGCATGACATGAGTTGTTGGCGAATGTTTTGGAGGCACGCATGGTTACGTCGGTTTCCGCAATTTTGAAGGACTTTAACGTTTCGCTGGATAAGACGCCCTATACCTATGAGAACAAGGCGGTTTTGGACTATCCGCTCCTCATCACCGAACATTTTATGCTCAAACCCCTGGAAGACGACGTGCAGGCGTATGCGGTTGCTTCGGATTATGCTAAAGCCAGGCATGCGTTTGCCCAACGCGGCGAATATGCCGATAGGAAACGCATGTACGATGAACTGGGAGAGCGCATTAAAGAGCTTAAGCGCGCCCCCGCGCAAGAGCGGCTTACGGCGGGGGAGGAGATCCGGAACGTGCGCGCGCAGAGAAAGGCCCTCGCTCGGGAGATGGACGCTTTGCTCGCCGAATACGATATGCATCAGGCTCAGTTTTCCGTAACGGATAAATTTATCCTTAAATATAAAGACATCCTCTATTTAAACACCCTGCAAAACATGCAAAAGCAATTGCCGCCGTTTACCGGGGTTCAAAGCGCGCGCCTTCAGAGCATGCCGCTGTTCACCAAAGATATGTATGCGCTGTCGGAGTGTTATCGCGCGGGCAGGCCCATTGCGGTGGAGGGCGGCCCTTGCTTCTTTGGGAACGATGAAGTGGAGCTCGTCCTTACGCATAGCGACGGCGCCGAATACCGCTACGATTTTAATGCCGAGCATACGCGCCTGGAGGACGGCGGCGTGGGGTTTGCCCGGCATGTCAAGGCGCACGCGCCCGATATTGTGGATGTGCGCGTGTTGAGCAAAAAAGACAGGCTCACCTTGCAGGAATACGAAGCGGTTCTCTACTTGTTTGAACTGGCTGGGTGCCTTGGCGCGCCCCTGGTGGTGACCGTTCCCGATTTTTCGTATGCGAAGTTTCTTAAGGCCGCGCTCGCGCCGCTTGAGGACGGGCTTAGGGAAAGCGCCATGGAAGAGTTCCGGCGCGCGTGCGGGGAGATTACCCATCAGTACGCGCTGGCCGCCGAGGATTTGGCCGGACGATACGGCGTGAAGGAATACATTCTTTTGCATGCGGGCAACGAAGAGGCGCTTGCGATGTTCTACCGGGCGCGGAAGCCCTATATCCCGGCCGGTCGGCCGGTTACCTCCAACCCCTACAAGGAGCAGGCAGTGCTCGATTACGTATTTTTACCCGCCTTTCCGTTTTACCGGTGGGGTATAAGGGACGTGCTGGAGGTCAACTCCGTATACGAGGTGGATTCCGTGCACAAGTGCGCTAAATATCACAAGAGCGCGATGAACTTATACGCGCTCATGTATCCCGAAATTCTCGGCAAGAATGGCAGGGAAACCATATTCGACTCCGCGAGGGGTGATAAGATCTATGTCTAAATACAGAAAAGCCGTCGTGCCGCTCGTGCTTTTCGCCATCGCGCTGGGCGCCTTTTTCGTGGCCTTTGGCAACCGCGATCTTCTTAGTATTTCGCCGCTTGCGGATACGTTTGCCGTGGAGATGGTTTCCGGCGTACAGGTGGACGCGAGCGCAGAGGTGTTCATCACCGACAATGGATCTTACCGCATTGTGCGCCTCAATCCCCAAGGCGAAATGAAAGCGCTGGTGACGAACAACGGTTGGGGCTCCGATGCGTTTTCGTTTGTAAAATCCCTCGCGCTTCAAGACGAGAGCAGCTACTATGTGCACGACATCGTATGGAACGAGAACGGCCTCCAGGTGCAAAAGGAGAGAATTCTTAAGTACAGGGCAAAGGACGACCGTTTTGTAACGGTACTGTATGAGCGGGATTACGGCGATAACTGCCCGTATGTATCCAAGCTGAACGGGCTTACATACTTTGAAGGATCGGTATACTTTACGGCCGCCGACCACGAAGGTATCGCCGTTAACCGGGTGAACACCGGCGACGGAGCGGATTCGCAAGTGAGATATGCGCCGTTTCCGGGCGGCGATGCGCGGATACAGGATGCGTGCTACAGCCCCGATGCGGATATCCTTTTCTTTGTAGATAAGCAGGGCGTCGTGTACTTTGACGAAGGCTCGGGGCCTAAGACGCTTACCTCGCCTGCGTCCGGCGATTCCGTCGAGAGCTTCCATTTGCCCTACGCCCTTTCTTCGCTGGGAGATACTGTATATTTTGCGGACATCGGCAGCCGCTCGGTGTATGCGCAGGCTATAGGAGGCGAGCCTGAAGAGTATGCGTTGATGCCCGAGGAGGCGTTTGCGGATAGGCCCGTTCCCCGGTCGATGGATGCCGTGCTTAGCGATGAGGGAAGCACCATCCTCGCGCTGTCGGATTCCTGGTACCTCCATGTAGAGATTGCCGGTCAGGGCGCTTACCTGGACGGCGACTCCGTGCCCATCTCCACGTCGCTGCGCGTAACCATCGTATTGGTATGGCTGTGCGCCGCATGTTTTGTCGTGTGCGCGCTGTGCCTGCTCGTGATGCTGGTCAAGCACATCATGGGCAAGAAGCTGAGCATGGAGATCAAGCTGAGCATCGTCGCGCTGCTTGCGGCGGTGATCACCGCGCTGTGCATCACCCCGAGCGTTTTAAGCGCCATCGCCGAGAGCGGTCGGGTGGAAATTTACCAGAGGCTGCGCTCGTTAGCGGTTCTATCGCAAAACATGCTCGACGGCGCCGCGGTGGAAAGGCTGGGAAGCCCGCAGGACTATAGCAATGAAGACTATGAGCAGGTGCGCGCCGAGCTTCAGACGCTCATCAACTTTGAAGATAAGGTCAACGCCAACGTCTATGCGGATATTTACCTGTATCGCGACAACGTGCTCTATTCGATCATGTTTGCGGATAATTCCGTCGGCGCCTTCTACCCGCTCGCATTTTCCTACGAGGGCTCGGAAGCGCAGCAGGTTTTTGAGACCGGTGAAATCGTCACCGGCGAGGCGATCGATACATCGGGCTCGTTCATCTATGCGGTAGGCCCGATCTTCGATGAGGGCGGGGAGGTTGTCGCTGCGGTGGATATCGGCGTCGAGGCGCATGCGCTTGGGCAACGCGTGTCGGATCAGATCGAAAACACCGTCGTGAACATCGTTTTAACGGTTACGGTGCTGTTCTTTGTGCTGACGGAAGGCATAGCGCTGGTAAATCTTTTGCTGCGCAAGCGCGAGCTGATGCCGCGCGAGGAAAAGGCGCTGTTCCCCGTCAGATTTGTGCGGCCGGTCGCCTTTATCCTGTTTATTACCTACAATCTGACGACGGGCTTTGCGCCAATTTACGCGGCGAAGTTCGGCGTCTCCATCTTTGGCCTGCCGCCGGAATTCTGTGCGGCGCTTCCGCTGACGCTCAACCAGCTCATGTGCGCGGTTTCCTCGGTGTTGTCGGGCTACTATTTGCAAAAGCTCAGGCCCAGGTGGACATTTGCGCTGGGATCGGCGGTATGCATCGCGGGTGAAATTCTCACATCCGTCGCGCCGAGCTTTGCGGTGATGACCGTGGGCATGACGCTGGCGGGCATCGGGGCGGGCGCTTTACTGGCCACTATCAACATGATCGTCGCCTCGCAGGACGATGCCGAGGAAAAGGCCAAGGGCTTCAACATCGTCAATGCCGCGTCTTTCGCCGGCATGAACACGGGCATTGTCATCGGGGGCGTTCTCGCGGTGGCTTTTGGGCAGGCGGCGGTGTATCTCGTGGTTGCCTTCGGCTGGGCGGTTACGTTTGCTATTTTCGGCTACATCACCTTTGGAAGGAGCGATGCGCAGTATGCGGGGCAGGATACGGCACAGCCGAAGAAATCCATCGCCCGGCTGATCTTTAGGCCCAGGGTGCTGCTGTTTATGATCTTTGCGCTCCTGCCGTTTGTCGTGCAAACCGGCTACCTATACTACTATATACCGATATACGGGGCGTCCGTCGGCATGATTGAAACGCGCATCAGCCTTTTGTTCGTGCTCAACGGCATGTTTGTATACTTCATCGGCTCGGGCATAACCGACAGGCTCTCCCGGCGCTTTAGCTCGCGCTCGTGCATCTTTATCTGCAATGCGCTGAGTATCGGGGCTATTTTGTTGGGAGCATTTTTCCAGAACCTGCAGTCGGTGCTGGTGGTGCTGGCGGTGCTGGGCATCTCTTCGAGCATAGGCTATGCGCATAACCCGTTGTATTACCTCGAGCTTGAAGAGGTGAAGGAATACGATGTGGGCAAGGCGTTGGGCGCGTACAGCTTGTTTGAGAACATAGGAGATTCCATCAAGCCGCTCATCTTCAGCGCGCTGATGGCCGCGGGGATTACCGTAGGCTTTTCCGTGTTTGCGGTGCTGTCCGCAGCATCGGTATTCGTATTCGGCGTAGCGTCCCGCGGCGGAAAGCGGGCGCCCGGCGCGGGAACCGGCGCGGCAAGGGAAGCATAGCGCGTGAATTGCCGACGATATGGTGATCTGCCAGGATTGGATTGCACTTTTCGGGCGGAACCTTTCCCGCCCTGCGTTGTCGCTTTGCACTTGATGTGGCATTGCCGTGTTTGCGCTCCGTCTCTGCACCGGACGGAAAATCTCCCGCAAATTCGGTCGCCCTGGCTTCAATCAGCGGATGCTTAGGTTTGTTTTTGAAGAAGGCTGTCGGGAGAGTGCGGCGGCCTTCTCCTTTAGGCAGTAGGCGTAAGGTGGCGGCACATTGCCGATCATGTCTTGTTGTTAATGGCCGAACCTTATAATAAGGGCGCCGGGTTGTCCGCTATCCGCGCGCACGGCGTCATCATCCCGGGCGGGCTCGTCCGGCTCGGTTGCATCCGCGCCTTGGGGCGCGAAAGGCGCTCCCGTTTATGTTGCACTCACGTTAGGATTTATAGTCACCCAACCCCAAAACACGCAAGCCCAGCGACGGAACGGTTCCCCTCGCTTTGTTAGGCTCGGTCGCCATAGCTACGGCTATGCCTCCTTTCCCTTCCTCGCGCGGAAAACCTCCCGTTCGCTGTCTTTTGCGCGCTTTGGGGTTGGGTGGCTATACTTGCGACAGCGGCAAAATATGAATAAAGCGCGCCGCCCTTTGTAGACACAAAAGGCGGCGCGTCCGTAGAAACACCAACGACCCATTTCCGATTCGTTTACGGCATAAATAGATACGGGCATGAATCCGCCGGGTAGGTGCAGTTTTCGCCCATCATACACCCGTGCCCACGTACCGTGGTTTCTCCCATGTGATATACATCGAAATGCGGTCCGTCCGAAGGGTCGCTCTCTTCGCCGCCAAGCAGCATGCCGTCCGGCACTGTAACGACCACCGGTTCCGGCGCGACGTCGTCCGTAGGCGTCGCGACGGGAAGGTACTCTACGATAGGCGGGGGAGGCACAACGGCAGGCCGGGGCTCGGGCGCAGGTTCGGGTGCCGGCTCGGGCTCCGGAACGACCGGCGCGGGAGGGGGCGGAGCCGGTACGACCGCCATGGGCACGGGTTCGGGCGGCTTAGGCGGAGGCACATACCCTTCGCTGCTGAGCATCATTTGTACCTGCCCGGCCGCGGGGCGGAAATTCGCCGCATAGGCGGCGGTGGCTTCGGGGTTGCCAACCCCCGCCCATATCCCCAGGGAAACCGCGCCTACGACCACGGCGTTGCATACGATAATCGCCCCGCCAACGGCAATGCCGCCGGCGGCGGAACCAGCGATGCTCGCCCGCACGGAGGAGCCCATGCTCACTCTTCGCATATTTAAGGTTCTGTGCAGGGCGGTGGCAAAGTTTAACCATATAGAGCCGCTCGTTGCGCGAAGAATATGGGAAAGCAGTGTGGCGGGCATGGCGGGCGCTTCGTGGTTGAGCAATGCCGCCATGGTTTCCGGAGCGTACAGCCGCATATGTGCGGCTTCGCGCAAAGCCTCCGCGCATAGTTTAAGCGCGGCGTTGGCGGCGTTAAGATAGCTAAGCAGCGTCGCTTCATCGCAATTGAGCAAAGCGCAAATCTCAGCGGCCGGCATGCCAAAGCCGTAGGTGAGCCAAGCGCCGACCCGCACGGAAGAGGGCTGCTTGGCCAACGCCTCCATAAGGAATGCGCGCGAGGTCGAATCCGTCAACATCGCGGCGGGGATGAAATCGTCGGAAATCTCTGGCGCGCGCAAGCGCGTAAGCGCGCCGTCGCCTAACAAGGGCAGCGGCGACAGACGCTGACATTCGGCGAGCAAGACCTCCATGAGCGAATAGAGGAGCTGATCGGCAGGGCGATCCGCGGCGAAGCGATACAATTGCCGGTAAGCTTCGCGCACCGCTTGCGTAGCCTTGCGTTCGTCGCCCAACGCGGCCAGGGCTACGATGTAGGCGTTATTAGCCGTGTGCTCGACAAGCGCGCTCCAGTTGCCCTTGTTAGGCTGCGCGAAGTATGTTTCCAATACGGAAATATCGGGGCTGCATATCATGGGAACACCTCCCAATCTCCACTGTCAGTATAGCATTGGGGCTATATTGCGTCAACGCATGGTAAAAGATTTATAGTCGTCGGCCCTAAAAATCCGAACCTCTGACGGCTCTTTTTCCGCCCCCGCATTGTCGATGTCAGTCGATGTGGCAGCCGGCCGCGCTTTCCCCCGTCTTCGTGAGGAGACGAAAGGTTACTCGTTCATTTTGTTCGGTTTTTCGGGGTCGGCGACTATACAATATCGAAAGGAGGCTTACTGTATTGCCGACTTGATCTTTTTTATAGGCTGCATCATTTTTGCGGTTGTTGATTGCCCTGTTCATCGCCGAGCCTTATAATGAAACATGGCGATGGTAAAAATGGATGACCGGGGGTGTTATGGCGATGACGCTTGCCGATCGTTATTGGGCGGCGCAGAGCAATTTTTTATTAGAAGCTATCGCGCTGGCACGCGGCAAGGAAGGAGCTTCGCGAGGCAAGGCGGTAGAGCTGGAGGGACAAGTCTGCCTTTTGGCGGAACAGGCTCGCGAGGAAGGCTTTTTTTTGCCGCTTGAAACGGCAATGGAGTGCTCGGGCGCGCAAGGCCTTGCGGGCCTTGCCTTGCTCCTCGCGTTTGTTTGCCAGATGGAGCCCGCCGTTTCGGCGGCGCTCGGTGAAGAAGCCACGCCTTTGGCGGCGGCCCGCCTATATGGGGCGCTTCATCCCCAGGAGGCGGATGGCGGCGCACTGCTTTCCGCCCGCTGGCTCAGGACGCTGGCGGTTCCTTCCGAGCTGCCGCCGCCCTTGGCCCCAATGCGGCTGACGCGCCGCGCATTTGATTTTTTGCGCGAGGGCATGCAAGCGCCTCCACCGGCCATTGCGTCGCTTACTCCCTATTTTCCTTATGAGCAAAACGGCGAGGGGCGCGCCATTCCGAAAGAGGAACATGCCGACGCCGACGCGACGCTTGCGCCGCTGCTCGCCGCGCTTCGTTCGCAGTCGGAAGACGACAGCTGGCTTATGATGTTTCAAACGCCCGGCATGGTTGCGCGCGAGCGCTATATCGAGCGGCTGGCGCACCATCTGGATGTGGCGTGCCTGCACGTGGACGCCTTTGCGCTCAAGCGGGATTTTGAGGCCTGCGTTGGTGAAATTTTGCAGGAAACCAGTCTGTATGCTCCGCTGATCGCCATCCATAACGTGGAGGAGCTCATGCCCACGGACGGTGAGGAAGATCCGCTTTTGTACGACTTGCTTTCCAGGCTCGAGGGAAGCGCGCAGTTTGTGGTTTTCACGGGCGAGCTCGCTTGGCGGCCTATGCGGCCGGTTAATCGACAGTTCTTTCTATTTTCGACGGCATCGCTGCCTATCCTGGAGCGCACGGTGCGCTGGCGCGCGCTCTTGCCCCCGCAGGTGGATGCCGCCTCTTTGGCCTATCGCTTCGATCTAGATGCGCGCCAGATGCGGGATGCCTTTGTTGAGGCGACGACCCAGTGCGCCGCGCTCGGCGCCGCGCTCGACGACAAGGCGGTATTTTCGGCCTGCTATCACCAGGTATCCAGCAACCTTTCACGCCACGCGCAGCTGATTCGCCCGCGCTATCAATGGGGCGACCTGATCCTCGCGCCCGCGACGATGAATGTGCTTAAGCAGGCGTGTAGCCATGTCAACCATCGCGAGCTCGTGTTGGAAGAATGGGGGTTTCAACGCATGCTCCCCTACGGGCGCTCGGTATCGCTGGTGTTTATGGGCCCGCCGGGCACGGGCAAGACGATGGCCGCGCAGGTTTTGGCCAACCAGCTCAACTATGAGATTTACCGCGTCGACATCTCGCAGATGGTATCCAAGTACGTCGGCGAAACGGAGAAGAACCTTGACGCGGTGTTTGCCGAGGCCGCCAAGGTAGGCGTCATCCTATTTTTCGACGAAGCGGATGCGCTGTTTGCACGGCGGACCGAGGTGAAGGATTCACACGACAAATATGCGAACATGGAATCCGGCTTTTTGCTGCAGCGCGTGGAGGATTATGATGGACTGGTGATCCTGGCTACCAATCACATGGGCAATATGGACGAGGCGTTTGTGCGGCGCATGACGTTTGTAGTGCGCTTCTCCCTGCCGGATGTAGCCTGCCGCAAGCGCATGTGGCGAGAGATGCTTCCCGCGGGCGTGCCGCGCGAGGGCTTGGATGAAGATTTTCTCGCCGAGAGCTTTGAGTTTTCCGGCAGCGACATCAAAACCATCCTGCTGCACGCCGCGTTTGGCGCCGCCGAGGAAGGGGCGCCGATGGACATGGGGCATATCGCCCGCGCCGTGCGCTATCATCACGAGAAAATCGGCAAGACGTTTATGGCCTCGTCGTTTGGCCCCTATGCGGAGCTGCTCAAGTGACCTCGAATCTCAAAACATTCGCACAAATCAGCTCGGCGGGAAACTCCCCGCCGAGCTGATTTGCTTAAGCTACCCTAACCTGATAGGCTTGGTCGCGCCGTTGCTTACTCTCGCCGTATTTCCTCGGCCGGGGGCTTAGGGGTACGCGTACCCCCCGTGCCGTTGTACCCCCGTGCCGTCATGGCTGGCCGCTCATGCGCTGGCGCTGTACGATTTTTCGTTGGTTGATCTTTTGCAAAAGCTCCGCATATTTCTGGTTCATATCGCCCTGGATGCCTTCCATGACGCCGGCGACGGGCTTTCCGGCCGTCTTTCCGGAGCCTGGAGCCACCCCGTTGGCGATGAATTGATATGCCGCCGCAATATTTTGGTTAATGTTATAAAACGTGCCCCGCCGCACGAAGGCGTCGTTGCTAAGAACCATTTGGTCGTCGGCGATTCTGTCGGTCGGGGCGAAGCCCGCGGTGGCGGTGGTTACCGCGGGGCATATGAAGCGCAGCATGAGGTTGGAGATGGTGAGCATATCCGTGTTGGCCAACCCGCCGGAGCTATCGACAAAATTAAAGCTTTCCGACGCCAAGCTGGAAGCAGCGATGACATCGAGCAACTCGTCGGGTACGCTGCCCAGCAAGGCGTTGATGATCTGCTTTGCATGAGGAATCAAGTGTTCCGCCTGGATGCTGAAACCCGTCATACCTCCAATGCTTGTATCCACCTGGATGCCCCCGCTTTTGATGCCGCCCGCGAGGCCCTGCATTGTGGTGGAGAGGATGCCCTTTGCGATGGGAATCAGTGTGGAGGCGGAAATATCTCTGCCCAGGGCCTTCATGCCGGTGATGAGCTTTGAATCGTCCCCCCTGAGCGCCTGAAAGGATAAGGAGGGGTTGGGGTTTTCGTCGGTCTTGAGCTTGTCGCGCTGCTGGGTTAGCTCATCTCGGCTTTCCGTAACGTACTGATCGAGCGACTGCTGCCATTGCTGCTGCCGTTGCTGTTCCTGCTGCTGCCGAAGCGCCTGTTCTTCGCGCTCGAGCTTCGTCATTTTGCCGGATAGCATTTGATCTTGCACCCTCAGGTGCAACGCGAGATCGGAAACCGCCTTCGCCTTTTTTTCCTCGCCCGAGGACATGGCGTCGTTGCCGGTATAGGCCCTGTGCTTATCCAGCCATGCCTCCGCCTGTGCCGCCAGCGCGGCGAGCGTTTTGCGCTTGCCCTTGATATCGTCTATGCTCTCCTCGGGCAAGGAGTGAAAGGCTGAAAAGGACGAGAGAATTTTGCCGTAATCCGTCTTTCCAAATAGCTTAAAGCTCGCCTTGCCGCCCTCTTTAAGCATGCGCTCGGGGCTATAGTCGAGCTGAAAATTACGCCTTTCGCTCCCCATCGTCATGTCGAACATCATGCCCGCGTGCTGCTGAAGTATCGGCGAACCGCTTAAGTCGGCCCCCGTAGTTTTCGATGCGAATAAGCCTTTGGCCGGAGAGTTGCCCATATTTTCTTCGTCGAACCCCCCGTTGCGCAGATGCGTAAGGAACATCATGCCGGGGCGCTCTTCCTGGGGCGTGTTTTCGTATTGTTCGCCTAGTTCTTCGCCGGTACGGTTTGCAAGGCCGGAGCTGGTGCGCGCCTGCGCGACGCGCTGCGCATTTTGCTGAACATACGCTTGCACCCGGCGGGAGCGCTCTTGCTTTTCGGCTTTTTTGGATTTGCTGGAAAACAGCGACATGCGCGATCCCTTCCTTTGCGCGGTCATTTCCTATACCATACGCCTGCTTGCTGAACGAAACGATGAACAAACAGAAAAAGAACGCCCGCTTTGCGACGATATCCCTATGAATTTTAAAGTTTCATAACCGCAATTGTAAAGCGGCAAAGGAAGATGTCTTCTGTGTGCGGTTTTCGCTTATCCGGGATATGCCCTACCGCCGCTTTGCCACGGCGAGCGGGTCGCCCCCCAACAAAGAGCAAATGCGGTTTTGGGTGTGCGGCTCGGGCGCGACGCCGAGTTCGTCCTTAAGTAGTTTCCACAGCGTGCGGTATTGTCGTATGGCGGCGGTTCGGTTGCCAAGTTCCACATAGCAGGCAATCAGACGCGTCTGCCACAGTTCGTTGAAAGGATCCAACGCGACAGCCCTGCGCAAATATTCCAAAGCCTCGGTGCACCGGCCCGACTGCACGAGAATTTCTCCGATGCGCCTCAGCGCGCCGATCGCCTGTTGTTCAAAACGGGTCTGCCGTGCGATGTGCCAATCTCCGCTCAGAGACTCCATATAGGATCCGGCGTACAAAGAAAGCGCGTCGGCTTGGGCGAGCAGGTCCTCGGCGGGCATGCCGCCGGCGCGGGTAAGCAGGGGCTCCAAAGCGCTCAAGTCGCTCGCAACTACATCCAAACGAAGATGGTAGGCGTGGTTTTCATGGCGTATCCAGTCTTCCAACCCATAAGGGTCGAGCGCCTTGCGCAGATTGTAGAGCGAGGTGTGAAACAGCGAGCGCGCCTGTTGCGCGGAGAGCTCGGGCCACAGCGCGGCGAGAATTTCATCCCGATGAATTTCTTCTCCGGCGCGGTGAACGAAATAGCACAACAACTCCTGGGTTTTGCGCGTGCGAAATTTGATCGGTAGCCGCAACTCATCTTGAGGGATCGCTTCAAAGGAACCGAAGCAGCGAAGGTATAGCGGCGAGGCGGGTATGGCCCCGGCAAGGGAGGGGAGGGAGTTCAGCGCGTTTTTCAGCGATGTCGGCGGCTCGATCATATGCTTGCGAAGGTACGCCGCCAACTCGGCCGCGCCCGTGCTCGCATCCCCCATATTGCCTTCCGCCAGGGAGCTGGCGGCGAGCATGGCCTTGCCCAGGGCTACATACAGAGCCAAATGGGCGCTTTGCGCCATGCCGATACAGGCTTGGGCGCGCTGCCTTGCATCGGCGTGTCTCGCTGCGAGGGCCGCTTCGGCAGCCAACAAAGCCGCGTGGGTCGCGAGGATGCAGTGCGCGCTGCGAAGCCGATCGATCATCGCATCCCATTTTGCGGGAATATACGGCGCGTCATGTATGATGATGAGTTCCGCAAGCAACTGCCTTGTGGAGGAGTTGGCGATGGATTCCCTAAGCACCGAAGGGGGGACGACCCCCGGATAAAACGTGTGCAATATCGTAAGGACGATGCCTGCGGGTTCTGTATAAGGAACCCCTGTAAAATCGGCGGGG
>JAVBNW010000062.1:0-18159 GCA_031551255.1 Eubacteriales bacterium
GTTCGAGGCGGAAGAGATGACCACCACGCTTGAGAATGTTACCTGGGAGGTGGGGCGCACCGGCAAGCTTACGCCGCTTGGGCATGTTGCACCGGTGGAAATCGGCGGTGCTACGGTGCGCAAGGCGACGCTGAACAACGCGGGGGATATCGAGCGCAAGGATCTCGCGATCGGCTGTCGGGTGTTTTTGCGCCGCTCCAACGACGTAATTCCTGAAATTACCGGCAGGGCGGGCGAGGCACAGTCTGGGGAGAGCCCTATTGTGCCGCCTGACACCTGCCCGGCCTGCGGATCTGAGGTGGTGGAGCGCGGCGCGCACCGCTTTTGCCAAAATGACGACTGCCCGCCGCAGGTGGTGGCGAGGCTTGCGCACTTTGCGTCGCGCGAGGCGATGGACATCGAGACGTTCAACGACAAGACGGCGGAATTGCTGTTTGTGGAGCGCGGGGTGAAGGATGCGGCGGATTTGATGGCGCTTGGGGTAGATGCCCTCGCGGGTTTGCCGGGCTTTCAAAAAAAGCGCGCAGATAACTTGATCGCCGGCATTCAAAAGGCGAAAACCCGCCCGTTGGACGCGTTCATTCACGCGCTGGGCATTCCCAACGTAGGGCGCAAGACCGCCCGCGATCTGGCGGCGCGCTTCGGTTCCATCGAAAAACTCGCAAGCGCCGCGCAGGACGAGCTCCTTACCGTGCCCGAGGTAGGGCCGGTGGTTGCTGCAAGCGTTGCGGGCTATTTTGCCGCCGAGGAAAACCGCAGCCTGCTTGCAAGGCTTAAGGAGGCGGGCGTTGCCCCGGTTTGGGAAGCGCTGGCAATAGCGCCCGATACCTCGCCCTTTACCGGGAAGACCGTCGTGCTCACCGGCACGCTTGCCGCCATGGGCAGAGAGGAGGCCTCCCGCCGCATCGAAACCTTGGGCGCAAAGGTGGTAGGCTCGGTATCCAAGAAAACTTCGATGGTCGTCGCGGGAGAGGATGCGGGCTCGAAGCTTGCCAAGGCGCGGGAACTGGGCGTGCCGGTACTTGATGAACAAGAATTTTTAGCGCTTTTGGAAGAATTCACGAATTAACGCGGGCTTTTTCATGAACCGCCCGCCAAAGTGTGGTATGCTTGGTAACAGTATGGCACATAGGTATTAGGAGGGATTCCGTGCGCAGCATGACGGGATTTGGCCGCGTAACGGCGGCGGAGGATGGGCGCGAGGTCGTGCTGGAGATTAAATCCGTCAACCACAGGTTTCTCGATCTGAGCTTTCGTTGCCCCCGTTCCCTGGGCTTTTTAGAAGAGCCGCTGCGCAAGGGGCTACAGGCGGCCTTGGCGCGCGGGCATGTGGATCTTTACTTGGGGTATCGCAACGATCGGCGCGACGCCCGCGAGGTGGTGCTCGACGAAGCGCTCGCCGCCGCGTACCGCGACGCGTTTGCCCGCATGCATAAGCTTTCCGGCTTGCCGGACGACACATCGCTTTCCACGCTGGCCGCTATGCCGGATGTGCTCACCGCAAGGGAATGCGAAGACGATAGGGACGTGGTAACCGCCCTTGCCTTAACCGCGCTCTCCGGCGCGCTCGTTGAGATGATCCGCTCGCGCGAGGTAGAAGGGGAGAGGCTTGGCTGTGATATCGAGGCGCGCTTGTGCGCGCTGGAAGGGCAGCTTTGCGCGGTGGAAGAGCGCATGGACGCGGCGGTGGCCGAGACGTACGAAAAAATTAAAAGCCGCGTACAGGAGCTGCTCGCCCTCACCCCCGTCGACCCGGCGCGCATTGCGCAGGAAGCGGCCATTTTGGCCGACAAGGGCGCGATCGACGAGGAAACCGTTCGCCTTCGCAGCCACATCAAGGCCGCGCGCGAGGCGATGAACACAAAGGAGCCCGCGGGGCGAAAGCTCGATTTCATCGTGCAGGAAATGCACAGGGAAGTGAACACCATGGGCTCCAAGTCCGCCGACATGGCGATTACCACGGCGGTTCTTGCGATGAAGGGAGAAATCGAAAAGATTCGCGAGCAGGTACAAAATATCGAATAGGAGAGCTCTGACATGGCCATCAAACTGATCAACATCGGCTTTGGCAACATCGTGTCGGCCAACCGCATCATCGCGATCGTCAGCCCGGACTCCGCGCCGATCAAGCGCATCATACAAGAGGCGCGCGAGAGGACCATGCTGATCGACGCCACATACGGCCGCCGCACGCGCGCGGTCATCATCACGGATTCGGATCACGTGGTGCTCTCGGCCGTACAACCTGAAACCGTCGCGCACAGGCTGGATGTGCGCGATGCTTCGCCGCTTGAGGAGTTGGAAGATGCCTGAACCGCTTTTGATCATCATATCCGGCCCGTCCGGCACCGGCAAGGGCACGATTTGCGGCGAACTTCGCAGAAGACAGCCGGGAATCGTCAACTCCATCAGCTGCACCACGCGCGCGATGCGGCCGGGCGATAGGGAAGGGGCCACGTACTTTTTCAAGACGCAGGACGAGTTCGACAGCATGATCGAGCAAGATCTATTTCTCGAATACGCAAGGTTTTACGGGCACAGCTATGGAACGCCCCGCGCGTTTGTAGAAGATACGCTCGCGAGGGGCATGGATTGCCTCTTGGAGATCGACCCGCAGGGCGCGCGGCAGGTGCTTACAAGGCGGCCGGACGCGGTGTCGATCTATCTTATGCCTCCGTCGATGAAAGAGCTGTACCGCAGGCTTTCCGGCAGGGGCGCCGATTCTCAGGAGAAAATTGCGCTGCGCTTTGCAGCTTCGAAAGAAGAAATGTCCCACATGGGGCAGTACCGCTATAGCATTCTTAACGAACAGGTGATGCAGTGCGTCGACATCGTCGAGGCGATCCTTACCGCCGAAAGACACGCGTCGCACCGGCAGACACACCTGCTTGCGATTTTAAAGGAGGAACTTTCATGATCATCGAACCTACGATTACCGATTTGGACCACCATGCCGATTGCCGCTATTCCCTCGTCGTAGCCACCGCCCGCCGCGCGCGACAGCTGGTTGCGGGCTCGGAGCCGCTGATCGACACCGGGGAAACCAAGCCCGTTTCCGTTGCCGTGCGCGAGATCAGCCAAAACAGGGTTCGCATACTCGCTCGCGAGGAAGATTAGCCATGCTGGCGGGCAAATGCGTCGTCGTGGGCGTTACGGGCGGAATTGCGGCGTATAAATCCGCCGATTTGGTAAGCCGCCTCAAGAAGCAGCATGCCGACGTGGTGGTCGTGATGACGAAAAATGCCCGGCAGTTTATCACCGTGCAGACGATGGAGACGATGTCGGGCAATCCGGTGGTCACCGATATGTTCGCGCGCCCTGAAAAGTGGGAAGTCGAGCACATCGCGCTGGCCAAGCGCGCGGATCTGTTTGCGATCGTACCGGCCTCGGCCAACGTAATCGCCAAGCTCGCGCTCGGCCTTGCGGACGACTTTTTATCCACCACCGTGCTCGCCACCCGCGCGCCACTGCTGATCGCCCCGGCGATGAACACCGGCATGTGGGAACACCCGGCGACTCGGCAAAACGTTAAGACGCTTGCCGACAGAGGCGCCCATATCGTGGGGCCGGGCGACGGCTTTTTAGCGGAAGGCGTTTGCGGCGTAGGGCGGCTGATCGGCAACGACGAGATTATGGAAGCCATTTTTAGTATCCTTTTGCCGCCGCGCGATTTGGAGGGCAAAGCGGTGCTCGTAACCGCCGGGCCGACGTGCGAGCCGCTGGACCCTGTGCGCTACCTTTCCAACCGGTCCAGCGGGCGCATGGGCATCGACATCGCCGCGGCCGCACGCGCGCGGGGAGCAAGCGTTACGCTGTTGCTTGGGCCTACGCAGCTTGCGCCGCCTCCCGGCGTGAAAGTGTTGCCCTTTATTACGACTGAGGATTTATATAACCTAGCCACGAGCCTTGCGCCTTCGATGGACGCGGTCATCCAGGCCGCCGCACCGGGAGATTTCAGGGCCGAGAGCGTGGCGGACGCAAAAATTAAAAAGCAGGGAGACGGCGCTTTGACGTTGCGCCTTGTGCAAAACCCGGATGTCGCCGCCGCGCTGGGCAAGGCAAAAAAGCCGGGGCAGGTGTTGGTGGCGTTTGCGGCGGAGACGGATCATCTTCACGAAAACGCCCTTGGCAAGCTTGAGCGCAAGAATGCCGACATGATCGTCTTAAACGATGTGACAAAGCCCGGCGCGGGGTTCGACGTACCTACCAACATCGCCTCGTTTGTAACGCGCGGCGGAGTGGAAGACCTGCCGCTGATGGACAAACGCGAACTGGCGGACAGGATTCTAAATCGTGTGTGCGCGATGCTTAAAGAAAAGGCTTGATTTGTATAGAACATATATAAGGACGGGATTATGCAGTACGCTCAGGTGATCGTGGATGTTGCGCACGCCCAGGTGGATAGGACGTTCACCTACCGCGTGCCGGAAGGTTTTCGTGTGCAGCGCGGCGACCGCGTATCGGTACCCTTCGGCCCGAGAACGGTCGAAGGGTATGTCATATCGTCGGGCGATGACGACGGCGGGGTAGACCCTTGCCGCATGCGGGATATCAAGAGCGTTCTGGACGACATCCCCGCACTGTTGCCGGAGCTTATAGACCTTGCGCTGTGGATGCGCGGTAGATACCATTGCCTGCTCGTGGATGCGCTCCGCCTGCTGATCCCCGCGCAGATGCGCGAAGGGCGCGTAAAGCCGCTGATGCTGCTGGCCGCCCGATCGCTCGTGCCCAAAGAAGACTATGAACAGGCTCTCTCTTCGCTCGTTCGCGCGCCCAAGCAGCGCATGATGCTTGAAAGGCTCGCGGCGGAGCCAAGGCCCGTCATGGTCGCCTCGTTGCCGGCAGGTTCTCCGGCGGTACTCAGGGCCATGGAGAAAAAGGGCCTGGTCGCGCTCGAAAAGGTAGAGGTGGCGCGACGCCCGGCGGTCGATGCGCTGGTCGCCGCCAATATCGTGCCCACCGCGCGTCAGCGGGAGGCCATCGACGCAATCGCGGGCTCGATGGACAAGGGCGGAGGTTTTTTTCTTCTGCACGGCGTAACGGGCAGCGGCAAGACGGAGGTGTACATCGCAGCGATCCGTCGCGCGATTGCGGCGGGCGGCTCCGCCATCGTGCTCGTGCCGGAAATCGCCCTTACGCCGCAGATGGTGGGCTGGTTCCGCGCAAGATTCGGCGATAGCGCGGCGGTGCTACATTCGCGCCTTTCCTCCGGCGAGCGCTATGACGAGTGGCGGCGCATTCGCATGGGCGGCGCGCAGGTGGTGGTCGGCGCGCGTTCGGCGGCGTTCGCGCCGCTGGAAAACCTAAAGCTTATCGTGGTAGATGAAGAGCACGAACACACCTACCAATCCGAAAAGACGCCGCAGTACGATGCGCGCGAGGTCGCGGCGCAGCGTTGTAGGCTGGGGGGTGCTTCCCTGGTGCTCGGAAGCGCAACCCCGTCGCTTTTTACATACGCCAGGGCCATGCGGGGGCACTACGAGCTGATCGAACTGCCCGACCGCGTGAACGGGCGGCCGATGCCCGCGGTCGATGTGGTAGATATGCGGCTGGAGCTCATGCGCGGCAATAAATCCATCTTTTCCGGCGCGCTGTTGCGCGCGCTGCGCGAAACGCTGGATGCCAAAGAGCAGGCCATGCTGTTGATCAACCGGCGCGGGCACTCTACGTTTGTTTCGTGCAGGGCGTGCGGGCAGCCGGTGCGCTGCGAACACTGCGATATTACCATGACCTACCACATGCGCGACGACTGCCTGCGCTGCCATTACTGCGACGATGAGCGAACGCCGCCCAAGACCTGCCCTGGTTGCGGCAGCCCACACATACGCTACTTTGGCGCGGGCACCCAAAAGGTGGAGGACGAGCTGCACACGCATTTTCCGGGCGTGCGCGCGCTGCGCATGGACTACGACACCACGCGCGGCAAGGACGGCCACAGGGATATTTTAAGGGCGTTTCGCGATGGGGAGGCACAGGTGCTGATCGGCACGCAGATGATCGCCAAGGGCCACGACTTTCCCAATGTGACGCTGGTGGGGATCGTAGCGGCGGATCTTTCGCTGAACGTACCCGATTACCGCAGCGAAGAGCGCACGTTTCAGCTGCTCACCCAAATGGAAGGTCGCGCGGGGCGGGGGCGGCTGCCCGGGCGCGTGGTGGTGCAAAGCTACGACCCGGAGCACTACGCCATTCAGCTTGCGGCCGGGCAGGATTACCGCGCGTTTTACCATGCGGAGATGAACCGCAGGCGCAAAGGGCTTTTTCCGCCGTATACCATCCTCGCGCGGCTGCTGATCACCGGCCCCGAGGAAGAAAAGGTGCGCGATGCGGCGCAGCAGCTGGGCGAGCAGTTCGAGGCGCTGCTTTCCGAGCGCGGCGCGCGCGAAAAGATCGTGCAGACGCGGGCCATGGAGGCGCCGCTCGCGCGCATACGCGATGAATACCGCTGGCAGGTGTTCTGTAAAATGTATGCCAAAGAGGGCGAGGAGGTGCTGGAGCTTCTGCGTTCTCTGGCAACGCCCCAAAGGGATGTAAAGGTCGTCATGGAGATCGACCCGGCCAACATGCTTTGATCAACCTGCGATTGCATCGGCGCGTCTATTCGTTGAGATGGCCGGCCAACGATGGTATAATAAAGAAAACGCATTGTTTTAGGAGGAATCTACGTTTGGCTGTCCGCGATATTGTAAAACAGGGCGATGAGGCATTGCGCAAGGTAGCAAGGCCGGTCGACGTAATCAACAGCCGCATCCGCACATTGCTCGACGACATGGCCGAAACCATGCGCGCGGCGGACGGCGTGGGGCTGGCCGCCAACCAGGTGGGCGTGCTTCGGCGGGTGGTGGTGATCGACGTGGGCGAAGGGCTTGTAGAGCTGATCAATCCGGAGATTACCGCATCCGAAGGCGAGCAAATCGGCATGGAAGGCTGCCTGAGCTGCCCGGGTCGCCGCGGCTATGTCAGGCGTCCGTATAAGGTGACCGCGCGCGCCTTGAACCGTGAGGGAAAGATGTTTGAAATTACCGGTACCGGCATGCTTGCACGCGCGTTGTGCCACGAAACGGAGCACCTTGACGGCAAACTGTTTGTCGAGCTGATCATGACCGACCAGGAGCTGCGCGACGCGGGCATCGACCCGGATGCCCAAAGCGCGCAGGATGAGGACGACGCCTGATGCGCATCGTCTTTATGGGCACGCCCGAATTTGCAGTGCCTTCTCTGCACGCGCTTTTTTCCGCCGGGTACGAGATCGCCGGCGTGTTTTCTCAACCGGACAGGCCTTCCGGCCGGGGGCATAAGCTTATGGCCCCTCCGGTCAAGGAGGCAGCGATAGAATTGGGGCTTCCCATCTTTCAATTCGAGCGCATACGCAGGAAGGAAGGCATCGACGCGCTGCGCGCCTGTGCGCCGGAGCTCGTCGTCACGGCGGCGTTTGGGCAGATTCTATCCAAGGTTTTGCTCGCGGTGCCTCCGCGCGGCACGGTAAACGTGCACGCATCTCTTTTGCCGGCATACCGCGGCCCCGCGCCGATCAACTGGTGCATCATCAACGGGGAAGCCGAAACCGGCGTCACCACCATGTATACCGACGCGGGCGTGGATACCGGCGATACGATCTACGCCCGGCGCACGCCGATCGGCCCGCAGGAGACGGCCGGCGAGCTGACGCGACGGCTCGCCGATATGGGAGCAGAGTTGATCGTAAAAACGCTTGCCGATATTATCGCGGGAACCGCGCCTAGAACGGCGCAGAACGAGGCGCTGGCTTCGCATTACCCGATGCTCTCGCGCGAAGCGGGCGCGATCGATTGGGCCCTGCCCGGGCATTCCATCGACTGCTTGGTGCGCGGCGTGGATCCGTGGCCGGGCGCGACGACGCTGTACGAGGGCACACCTTTGAAAATATGGAAAGTAAGGCCCGCGCCGGGCAGCGGCACGCCCGGCGAGATTTTGCGCGCCGATGCAAACGCGGGGCTTGTCGTGGCCTGTAAAGACGGCGCGGTGGAGATCCTTTCGCTGCAAGCGCCCGGCAAAAGCCGCGTCGCGGCGCGAGATTGGCTTCGCGGACATTCGCTGCCCTTGGGCGGCATCCTTGGGGGAAATGCATGAAACCGTTTGAGAGAAAGCCCTATGGGCCAAAGAACGAAAAGTCCGCGCGCGGGGCCGGCCCACATCGCCGCCCCGCGCCGGCACGCGCGCCGCGCCATATCGCCCCTGCAACGCGGCAGGCGCCTTCTCGGCAAGATTCGCGGCCCGCGCCCAAACCGCCCACGATTTCGCGGCGCATTGCGCTGGACGCCCTTTTGGATGTAGCATCGGCGGGCGCGTACTCCACGCTCGCGCTGGATAAGCGCCTCAGGGACGCGAAGCTTTCCAGCGAAGATAGGCGGCTGGTCACGGCGCTGTTTTACGGCGTCATCGAAAAGAAAACCGCGCTGGAGTACATTCTTTCCAAGTACATGGAGCGCCCCAGTGAGGATTCCGTTACGATGGAAAACCTCAAGATGGGCGTCTATCAGCTGTTTTATATGGATATTCCCGATTATGCGGCGTGCGGCGAAGCGGTGGCGCTTTCCCGCGCGATGGGAAGGGAGGCGCTGTGCCCGCTGGTCAACGCGGTTCTTCGCAAAATCGCAAATGAAAAACACAATTTTGCATGGCCCGCCAAACCGATGGACAGGCTTTCGATCGAAACATCGACGCCGCCGTGGCTCATCCGCAAGCTGAGCGAGGATATAGGAGCGGAAGAAACGGAAGCGTTTTTGCGCTACATCCCCAGCTCGTACTATACGTCGCTGTGCGTAAATACCATGCGCACCGACGAACAATCGCTGATGGATATCCTACGCACGGATGGCTTCCCGGTGGAAAAGGGCTTAGTGCCGGGCTCCTTGCGCGTCGTGGGCGGGGGGCTTGCCGATACCGACGCGTTTCGGCGCGGCCTTTATTTGATACAGAGCGAGGCCTCCACGTTGGCCGCCCTTTCGGTGGGTGCCAAGGGCGGCATGCAGATATTCGATGCCTGCGCAGCCCCCGGCGGAAAAAGTTTCGTACTTGCGCAGGCGATGCGCGGCTCGGGGCGGGTGCACGCGATGGATCTTCACGAACACCGGACAAAGCTCATTGAAGCGGGCGCGCAAAGGCTGGGGCTTGAAAACATACGGCCGCGCGTGGGCGATGCGCGCAATCCCTTGCCCTCGCTGGAACGCACGATGGACGCCGTGCTGGTGGATGCCCCATGCTCGGGCCTGGGTATCGTAGGCAAGGCCGATGTGCGCCAGAGGCTTACGCCGGCAGATCTTCATACCCTGCCCGAACTCCAGAAGGCGATTCTTGAAAACTGCGCAAAGCTGGTAAAGCCCGGCGGAACGCTTGTTTACTCTACCTGCACGGTATTTTCTGCGGAAAATCGCGCGGTGGTCGATTCTTTTTTGCAGGCGCATAGTGAGTTTTCACTGCGCGGCCTGGAGCGCAACCTTCCGGAGGCTTTCGCCGCCAAAGGTAAGGATGGAACCTTGATGCTGATGCCGCAGCGCGACGGCACCGATGGATTTTTCATCGCCCGCATGGTGCGTGTAAAATGACGGACTGGGCCGGCCTGTTCCCCGAGGAAATCAAGGAAAAACTCCTCGCAATGGGTGAGAGCGGATATCGTGCGCAGCAGATCTTCGCATGGTTTTCCAAGGGCGTCGAGTTTTCCGGGATGACCAATCTGCCGGCCGCCTTGCGCGATGCTCTGCAAAAAGACGGCGATTTTCCGGTGGATGTCGTGGAAGAAAAGACATCCGCAGACGGCGATACGGTTAAGTTTCTGTTCTCGTTTTATGATGGTAACCTCGTAGAGGGCGTGTTGCTCAGGTACCACCACGGCAATACACTGTGCATATCCACGCAGGTGGGGTGCCTGATGGGCTGCGCGTTTTGCGCCTCCACGCTCGGCGGCAAGGCGCGCGATGTAACGGCCGGGGAAATGCTGGGCATGGCGGCGCTGGTCAATGCGAAATTTGCGCGTGACGGCCGAAGGGGCGTTACAAACATCGTGCTTATGGGAAGCGGGGAGCCGCTGGATAATTACGAACAGGTGGTAAAGTTCCTCCGGCTGGTCTCCCACCCAAAGGGTATGGGCATAAGCCCCCGCAACATATCGCTTTCCACCTGCGGGCTCGTGGAAGGGATCGACCGCCTTGCGGGGGAGGGGCTGCCGGTGACGCTTTCGCTGTCTCTGCACGCGCCGAACGACGATATCCGCCGCCTAATCATGCCCATTGCAAAACGCTATAGCATCCGGGATACCGTCGCCGCGGCAAAACGCTATGCCGAAACGACGGGCCGTCGCGTGATCGTGGAATATACGCTGATCGCAGGGCTGAACGACAGGCGCGAGCATGCTCTTGCTCTGGCCGGCCTGCTCAGAGGGCTAAACGGGCACGTGAACCTTATACCCCTCAACCCCGTGGCGGAAAGACCGGACCTTTTGCCGCCCCGCGCGGCTGATGTACATATGTTTTCTAAGGCGCTTGCCCAAGCAGGCGTGGACAATACCGTCCGCCGGGCATTGGGCGAGGATATACAAGGGGCTTGTGGGCAGTTGCGCCGCAAGCATATGGAGGATGTGTGAAAATGACCGTCGCCGTTCGCACAAGCCGCGGCAAAGTGCGCGAAATCAACGAAGACAGCGTGCATGCCGCGCCCGATCTTATCATCGTCGCAGACGGCATGGGCGGCCACCGCGGCGGCGAGGTCGCCAGCCGCATGGCGGTTAAGAGCGTATTGGCGGAGCTTGCAAAGACCGAAGCGCCCGGCGCCAAGGAAATAGAGGCCGCCATACAATATGGCAATGCAAGAGTCTTCGGCGCGGCATCTAAGGATGAGGCGCTCAAGGGGATGGGGACGACGATGACGCTGTGCCTTGTAAGGGGCAACATCGCACATATCGCGCACATCGGCGACAGCCGCGCGTATCTGATGCGCAACGGGCTTCTTACGAGGCTTACGAGGGATCATTCGCTGGTGGAGGAGCTTGTGCGCAACGGCTATATTACTCAGGAGCAGGCGGCCGTCCACCCCCATAGGCACATCATTACCCGCGCACTCGGCACGGAGGGTCGCGTGCGCGTGGATCTTAAGCGCATCGCAGTGCAAGGCGGGGATAGAATCCTCCTTTGTACGGATGGCGTGATGGTGCACATCGCCGACGCTGAAATCGAAAGCATTCTTCAAGCGACCGAGGGCTTGGAGGCACAGGTCGACGCCTTGCTGCATACGGCGCTCGACAGAGGCGGAGAAGATAACATTTCCATAACGCTTGCCCGCATAGAGGGGGGTGAGTCGCTGTGATCGGCCAAATTTTCATGGGGCGCTACCTAATTGAAGAACATATAGGTTCCGGCGGAATGTCGGATGTATACCGGGGCTTGGATCTTAATACGGGGCGCAAGGTCGCGATCAAGATTTTGCGCGATGAGTTCGCCAAGGATGCCGACTTTATCCGTCGCTTCCACCGCGAGGCTCAGGCCGCCGCGGGGCTCACGCACGAAAACCTTGTGGGCGTGTACGACCTTGGCGAGGAGGACGGGTTCCACTTCATCGTCATGGAAGACGTCAACGGCGATACGCTAAAAGAAAAAATCCGCGAACGCGGCGCGCTGCCGGTGGAGCAAGTGATCCGCTACGGGTGTGAGCTTTGCGCCGCGCTTGAGCAGGCCCACGAAGGGAACATCATCCACCGAGACATAAAGCCGCAGAACATCATCATCGGTAGGGACGGCTCGGCGAAGCTTACGGACTTTGGCATCGCGCGCGCGACGACCTCCGCAACCGTAACGGTGACGGACGGCTCGGTGATGGGCTCGGTGCACTACCTCTCACCCGAACAGGCGCGCGGCGAACTGGCTGCCGAACAATCCGATTTATATTCGCTGGGCGTCGTGCTGTATGAGATGGCGACGGGCAGAGTTCCCTTCGACGGCGATTCTCCGGTTTCGATAGCGCTTGCGCACCTGCAGGAGCCGCCCGCCGATCCCGCGCGGTACAATCCGCTGGTTCCTCCGGCGCTTTCCAAGATCATCCTCAAGGCGCTGAAAAAGGATGCGCTCGACCGCTACCAGACGGCCGGCGACATGTATGCGGACCTTGAGCGCGTGCAAGAGGAGCCCGAAGGAGATTACATTTCACAGCGCCTTATCGACATCAACGACAAAACCCGCCTTGTGCCGATCGTCAGGGGGACGGAAGACCAGATGGCGGTTGCGCAGGACGACGCGGAATATTTGCCTGCCGAGGTCGACGCTGCTCCTCAGCGGCGTTCGGGGCGCGGAAAGGGAGCCTTGCTGGTGCTGGGCGTGATTGTGTTGGCCTGCACGGGGCTTATTTGGCTGGGCATCCGCACCATTGCGATGCTGACCGACGAGCAGATGCCCATTGTGCCGCAGGTGGAAAAGCTCACGCTCGACAGGGCACAGGAGCTTTTGCGCGAGCGGGAGTACATTCCCCTCGTAGCGCAGGATTTTTCGAATGAAATTGGCGAAGGGCTGATCATTGCGCAGGAGCCCGCGCCGGATACGCAGCTGCGCAAGCATTCCGTCGTCACCATTACGGTGTCGCTGGGGCCGGAGTATGTCGAGGTTCCGGATGTAACGGCGAATATGAAATACGAGGACGCTCTGGAATACTTAAAGAGCCTATCGCTTGTCGGCGAGGCGATCGCGGACCCCAACAGCGACGCCCCGCGCGGGCAAGTGGTGCGGCAAGTGCCCCAGGCCGGATACTTAGCCGATAACGGCAGCACGGTCACCCTCTACTATAGCGACCCTCCACTTTTGCGCCGCACGCCGCAGGTGAAGGAAATGCTGCTGGACGAGGCCGTCGCCTCGATCGAGCGCGAAGGGCTGAAGGTTGGACAGATTGTCAATTACGAAACGACGGAGATGGAACCGGGCCGCGTGATCCGCCAGTCTCCGGAAGCGGATGTGGAATTGGTGGAGGGTTCGCAAATCGACCTGTACATATCCGCCGCTCCGGAAAAGGTATATTCGCGGGAAGAGCACATCGTCCTATCTCTTCCGGATGGCGATCAGCAGGTGCTGGTGGAATTACAGGATGCGGACGGCAAAAAGACGCAGCTGTTCAACGAGCTGACGGCCGGAGGGGATTTCGACCAGACGCTTGTGCTGGAGGAGAGAGCCGGCACCTATAAACTTGTGGTGTATGTAAACGGCGAATACCACGACAGCTGGAGCATCACATTTGGCGAGGAGTAGTGCGATGACGGGTACGATTCTGCGCGGGGTCGGCGGCTTCTATTATGTATGGGACGGGGAGCGCTTGAGCGAATGCAAGGCCAGAGGGCGCTTTCGCCGCGACGGCACAACCCCGATGGTGGGCGACCGCGTGGAATTCACCCCCGAAATTGTCGGAGCGAAGGAAAGCTATGGTTACCTTGAGGAAATCCTTCCCAGAGCATCGGCGCTCACGCGCCCGCCGCTGGCAAACATCGATTTGATCGTGGCGGTGATCGCGCCCGTGTCCCCTTCGCCCGACCTAGTTTTGCTGGATAAGCTCTTGATAGGCGCTGTGGAGGCCGGCATAGACGCCGCAGTGTGCATCAACAAAACCGATCTTATGCAAACGTATGAGATCGCTGCGGAATATCGCCTTGCCGGGTACCCGGTAGACTGCCTGAGCGCGGCGACGGGCGAGGGAATGGATGTGCTGCGCGCAAGGCTTGCGGGCCGCATTGCGGCGTTGGCGGGCCAATCCGGCGTGGGCAAATCTTCGCTTATCAATGCCCTCGAGCCGAATTTGCGCCTAAAGACAGGCTCCGTCAGCAAAATCGAGCGGGGAAGGCACACCACGCGTCATAGCGAGCTTTTGGCGCTGCCCGGGGGAGGCCTGCTCGCCGATACGCCGGGCTTTAGCCTGCTGGAGGCGGAGACGACGGATCCGGCACTCTTGAAAAACTGCTATCCGGAGTTTGAGCCCTACGAAGGAAAGTGCAGGTTCGACGGATGCAGTCACAGGCGCGAGCCCGGCTGCGCGGTGCGCGAGGCGGCGCAAAAGGGCGATATCCCCGAGGGCAGGCTTGCGCGCTACGAGGAAATTTATTTGGAAAGAAAAGATAGGTGGGATCGGCGCTATGGTTAAAATTTCCCCTTCCATTTTGGCGGCAGATTTTGCGAATTTAGGTAGCGAAGTGGCGCGCATGCAGCAGGCGGGCGCCGATAGGATTCACTGCGACATCATGGACGGCGGATTCGTGCCTAACTTATCGTTCGGCCCGCCGACACTTAGCGCCATTCGCCGGTATGCCGAGCTTCCCATGGATGTGCACATCATGGCGTGGCATCCCGAGTGGATGATCGAGCCACTGTGCGATGCGGGCATGGATTCGATCACATTTCAAGTGGAGACGGTTACGCACCTGCAGCGCGCGCTTGCCCAGGTTCGCGCGGCAGGCATGAGCCCGGGCGTAACGCTGAACCCTGCAACGCCTGTCGAAGCGCTTGAATGGGTGCTGCGCGATGTGGATATTGTGCTGGTCATGACGGTCAACCCGGGTTTTGGGGGGCAGGCGCTCATACCGCAAACGGTGGACAAGGTGCGCCGCATTCGCGATATGCTCGATGCAGCCGGCTCAAAAGCGATGCTTCAGGTGGATGGCGGGGTTTCGCTCGCTACGGCGGGGCAACTTAGCGAGGCGGGGGCCGACGTGTTCATCGCAGGCAACATGCTCTTTACCGCGCCCGATGCGAAAGCGGCAATTGAGGAGCTGAGGCGGGCGTGCGGGGGCTGATTGTGCTCGGCGGCGACGCGCCGGGAAAAGAATTGCTGCTTTGGCGCGCGCGATGGGCGGATTGGATTGTGGCCGCGGACAGCGGCCTTGCGTGCGCGCTGGACGCGGGCATTCGCGTGGATATGGCGGTAGGCGATTTCGACTCCGTGGCCGAGGGCCTTGTGCAGAGGGCGGAAAAGCTCGGCTGCGAGATACGCGCGCTGCCCAAGGCGAAGGATCAAACCGACGGGCAGGAGGCGCTGGATACTGCGCTTGCACGAGGTGCAAACGAGATTGCCCTTTTAGGGGGCTTTGGGGGCAGGTTCGACCATCAGTTTGCGCATATTTGCCTGTTGGTGCGCGCGGTTCGCCGCGGCGCCCGCGCTTTTTTAGAGAGCGAGACGACGCATGTGGAGTGCTTCGGCCCGGGCGTTGCGAGCCTTGAGGGGCGGCGAGGCGAGGAGCTGAGCATCCTGCCTTTGGGAGACGGGCTCTTTGTCGAACGGGTGGAAGGGCTTGCGTATCCGATCGATCAAAAGCCGATGCCCGTCGAGTTTCCCTTCGGCATCAGCAATGTCTTTACGGCGCAGCAAGCCAAGGTCTACATCCGCGGCGGGCTGGCGGTCGTCGTGCGCAATAAGGCGTAAACGCGGCATCGTATTTACTGCAATGCCCTTATTTTCATAGGAATACGCTTGCGCTCAGGTATGTGAACATGCTATACTATTCGGCGAGTCAAAACACACCCGTGCCGATTGGCGCTCTCGTGCGGAAACGCGTTGCGTCAAGACGAAGCCCGGGGAGGAAAAACGAGGAGGTAACCCATGCCAGTCATTTCCATGAAACAGTTACTCGAAGCAGGCGTGCACTTTGGCCACCAGACGCGCCGCTGGAACCCCAAGATGGCCCCGTACATCTTTACCGAACGCAACGGCATCTATATCATCGATCTGCAAAAGACCGTGCGCAAGATCGACGACGCTTACATGTTTGTGCGCGACATCGCGATGGAGAATAAATCCATCCTGTTTGTCGGCACGAAGAAGCAGGCGCAGGAATCCGTAGAACAAGAAGCCAAGCGCTGCGGTATGTTTTATGTGAACAACCGTTGGCTCGGTGGCATGCTCACGAACTTCCGCACCATTCGCACCCGCATCGACCGCTTGAACCAAATCGACGATATGGAGCGCAGCGGCCAGCTTGAAGCGCTGCCGAAAAAAGAGGTTATCAAACTTAACCACGAGCGCGAAAAGCTGCTGAGCAATCTGGGCGGCATCCGCGAGATGAAAAAGCTGCCCGGCGCGCTGTTTATCGTAGATCCTCGCAAAGAGCACATTGCTATCGCCGAGGCGCGCACGCTGAAGATCCCGATCGTGGCGATCGTGGATACGAACTGCGATCCGGACGAGGTGGATTACGTTATTCCCGGCAACGACGACGCGATCCGCGCGGTTAAGCTCATTGCCGGCAAGATGGCCGATGCCGTGCTGGAAGGCCGTCAGGGCGAGCAGATGGACGACGCTTCCGCAGACGCGGCGGATGCCGGGGCTGCCGAAGCCGACGAAAAGCCCAACGTAGACGCCGGAGCGGCTGCGGAATAATCTTGATGGGGAGGGTCATCCTATGAGCAATATTACGGCAAAGGCTGTTCAGCAGCTGCGCGAGATGACGGGCGTTGGCATGATGGACTGCAAAAAGGCCTTGGTAGAGGCGGGCGGCGATATGGAGCGCGCGAGCGAGCTTCTACGCGAAAAGGGCCTTGCCAATGCGGCGAAGAAGGCCGGCCGCATTGCCGCGGAAGGCGTTGTGGAAAGCTACATTCACATGGGCGGCAAGATCGGCGTTCTGGTCGAAGTCAATTGCGAAACCGACTTCGTAGCCAAAACTCCGGAGTTTAAATCCTTCGTGCGCGATATCGCCATGCACATCGCCGCGAGCAACCCTCTCTACCTTGCGCGCGAAGAGGTTCCCGCCGAGGTAATCGAGAAGGAAAAGGAAATTTTAGCCGCACAGGCGCGCAACGAGGGCAAGCCCGAAAAGATCATCGAAAAGATGGTCGAAGGCCGCGTCGAGAAGTATTATGGCGAGAATTGTCTGCTTGAGCAGCCGTTTGTGAAGGACAGCGACAAGACCGTCAAGCAGGTCGTTACGGAAAAAATCCAGACGACCGGCGAAAACGTCTCCATTCGCCGCTTTGTCCGTTATGAAATGGGCGAGGGGCTTAAAAAGCGCGAAGAGGACTTTGCGGCGGAGGTCATGGCCCAGACCCAGGTGAAGGGCTAAGCTATGTTCGATAAAAGAGGGGGCGCTTCGCGCTCCCTCTTTAGCTATAGAAAAATTACTTGCGCTCCTTGCGGTACGAATGCGCCTTCCACGTAGATTCTCTATAGGGTGCAAAAGACGGCGTTTCCGGCTTCCTCCCCAATGATGGTCGACCAACCCCAAATAAAGAGCAGGCGAGCGGATCTTTTCCCGCATGGCGGCGTCGAGTTCCAGTCCGCGTAGCTGCCGGCATTTCACGCCGAAGGCGTATCCCGAAGGGTCGCCTCCTTCCGCCTCCTTGCCCTGCGAAAAAATCTCTCGCTCGTCCGCCCCGCTTTTGGGGTTGGTCGACTAAAACGGAGAAAATACCGAAAGGCGGGACTTTCATGCAACCAGTGTATAAGCGGGTCGTGATCAAAATCAGCGGAGAGGCTATCGGCAAGGATGGAGCGGGGTTCGATCCGGCCATCATCGCCGACGTCGCGCAGCGCATCATCGAACTGAGTGCGATGGGCGTGGAAATTGGCTTGGTGATCGGCGCGGGCAACATATGGCGCGGCCGCCAGGGCGCGGGCATGAACATGGATGCCGCTACCGCCGACTATATGGGCATGCTCGGAACCGTGATCAACGCGCTTTGCATGCAGGACGCGATTGAAAGACTGGGCAAGGGCAAGGGCAAGGATGGCGCCGATGTGCAGGTGCGCGTCATGACCGCCATCGAAATGCGTCAGCTCGCAGAGCTGTACATCAGCCGCAGGGCGAAGCGGCATTTAGAAAAAGGACGCGTCGTGATCTTTGCCGCGGGCATGGGTACGCCGTTTGTGACGACGGATTCGGCCGCCGCCCTTCGCGCGGTGGAAATCGACGCGGAGGCGGTGTTGCTTGCAAAGAATGTGGATTATGTCTACGATTCCGATCCGCGCACCAACCCGGATGCGAAGCCCTTGAAAGAAGTAAAGTATATCGAAGCGCTGAACCGCGGCCTGAAGGTGATGGACAATACCGCGCTTACGATTTCTATGGACAACAACATGCCCATTTATTGCTTTGCGCTCAAGGACACCCAGAATATCATCCGCATTGCATGTGGCGAAAAAATCGGAACGGTGGTTTCTTAGCGAACT
>JAVBNW010000148.1:0-10902 GCA_031551255.1 Eubacteriales bacterium
GGGCTTTGGGATACAAGTTGACATAAGAGTTTGGCGTGGACAGGAATCATTATATGAAGAACTTGGCTTTCAAATATCCACACCAGAACGGCGCGGTATACCAATGCATATCTGTTTGACAGATCAAATCGAATTAACGGATAAAATGTTCAAACAGATGGGTTATTAGCTGCGCGTAAAACCGTACAGTATCAGCATTTGCTGCGTCAGCCGTCACGCAAGTTCACAAAAATTGCGTAGCGGCTTTTTGGTTCTACAGGCAAGCTATATGAAAAAAATAGTTTTATAGATCGATACTCGGAAGCGACGCTCCATTGGCTTGCGGTGAGCGGCTTAAAAACTTGCATAGCGATCCCAAACTTTTCAAGATGGAAGCACCTATCGTACATCATAAGGGAGTTGCGGCGCGTGATCTCCATACTCCTTGGCGATGCCCTCAGGCATCGCGGGGGCCCGGGGGGGGATCCCCCGGGCCGTAGTTTCCTTCGCCTTCCCCATTCCCGCCCTTACGCGTACCACTGCGCCTGGGCGTTGAACATCCTGGCGTACTTGCCGTTTTGCCGTATGAGCTCATCGTGGGTGCCGATGGAATCCACGGCGCCCGCATCCATTACCACGATGCGGTCGGCGATGCGCGCCGAGCCCAGGCGGTGGGTTACGATCACCGCGGTCTTGCCCCGGCTCAGCTCCGCAAATTTTTGATACAGCCGCGTCTCTTCCAACGGGTCGATCGCCGCGGTGGGTTCGTCCAGCACGATCATGTCGTGCGCGCGGTAGAAGCCCCGGGCCAGCGCCACCCTCTGCCACTGCCCTCCGGAAAGATCCACGCCGTCGAACTCGCGCGAGAGCATGGTGTCCTCGCCCTGCGGAAACGCCTCCGAAAGCGCGAGATCCGCCTTTTCCAGAGAGGCCTCGATGCCGTCGCCCGCGTCCGTGTCGCCGAGCCTTACGTTCTTGGCGAGCGTCATCTTATAGCGCTGAAAGTTTTGCATCACCGCCGACGTGCTTGCGAACAGCGTTCCGGGCTCGATATCCCGCGTCTCCTCGCCGCGCAGCTTCACGCTGCCCGAGGTGGGCAGGTAGAGCCCCGTCAAAAGCCTCACCAGCGTCGTCTTGCCCGCGCCGTTTTCGCCGACGACCGCGATCGTCTCCCCGGCCTTAATCGAAAGATCGACGCCCGTGAGCGCGTCCTTTTCCGCGCCGGGGTAGCGGAACGCCGCGCCGCGAAGCTCGATGGAGGCCTCGCCTTGGGGCCTGGCGGTTCCCATGCGCTCGCCAAGCTCTAAGAAGCGCACGAAGTTCGAGGCCTTGCCCACGTCCCCGGCGATTTGGCTCATGTTGCGCGCGATCATTTCGTCCATGATGCCGATCATCATGCCCAGCGAACTGAGCACCGCCGCGAACGCCCCCAGGCTGATCGTTCCGCCGATGAGCAGCGAAAACAAGATCGCCAGCACGCCGAAGTAGCCCAGCGCCGTGATCGCCTTGAGGCCAAGCTCGATCAGGTTGCTCTTGCGGTCGGCGCGCCAGTTTTCGCGGTTGAAGAGCGCGAGCGTCTCGAGGTACTGCCGCCGGAAGTACGCGTACGCGCCCAGCGTGCGGGTTTCCTTGAAAAACTGCCTATCGCCGATGGCCTTCTCGTTTGCCTCCATCTTGCGGCGGGCCGGGGCGGCCACATCCTCGAGCTTGGCGGAGATCTTCGAACGCGCGATTACCGTCAGGAAAGAGGGCACGAAGATGATCGGCAGCGCCAGCGCCAGCACCGGCGCGAGGGAGAACAGGTACGCGCCGATGATGCCGAAGTATACGCCGTAAAACGCGAACGTGGCGATGATGTTAAATGTGATGTTCAGCGCGCTCTCCGAGCCCGCGCGCGCCTTTTCGAGGTCGTCCAGGGTGCCGGCGCTTTCAAACGCCACCGGATCTACGCGCACGGCCTTCTTGTGCAGGTGCGCGAGCATCAGCCCCTTGAATTTTTCGAAGATCATATTTCCGTTGAAATTGGCGGTGGTGTTGAGCAGTTGCTGCGCCACCATCAGCGCGCCGTTTGCCGCCAGCATGCCGTAGGCCACCGCTGCCGGGCCGGTGCCGCCGACGGCCGCCTGCACCGCGTCGAAAAAAGTCTGCGTCACAAAGGTTCCGACGGCCCAGGCGGTGCTGTGCACCGCGTTGAGTACGAGGCATAGAATCGTCGCGCCCGCGTGTTCGCGCTGAAAGATCACCGGAAAGGTCTTTACCAGCACCTTCCAAAGGGGAACCGTCTTTTTCGCGTTTTTCACTCGTACCAGCTCCTTTGCGACGCGTACATCTGCGCGTAGATTCCGTCCAGCTTCATCAAATCTTTATGACTGCCCTGCTCGAGCACGCGGCCCTCGCCCAGCACGTAGATCGTATCCGCCAGCGCGGTCGAGCCGAGCCGGTGGGAAATGAATACCGTCGTCTTCCCCCGCGACACCGTTTCAAACTCTTCATACACCCGGCTTTCGCTGATCGGGTCCAGCGCGGCGGTAGGTTCGTCCAGGATGCGCACCGGGGCGGGGTTTACGACCGCCCGCGCCATCGCAAGCCTTTGCCATTCGCCGCCGGAGAGATCTTGCCCCTCTCCCTCCACCTTGCCAAGCGGCGTATCGATCTTGCCGGGCAGAGCGTCGACCGCGGCGCTTAGGCCCACGGTTGCCAGCGCGTCCGCCGCGCACTTCTCGCGCTCGGGCATCGAAAAGGCGATGTTGTCCTTTACGGATATGTTATACTTGGAGAAGTCCTGATACACCAAGGAAAAGCACGCCTTGAGCTGGGCCTGCGAGTAGGACCTAAGATCCTTTCCGTTGAGCAGGATCTCGCCCTCGTACCCGCCGTACAGCCCCGTGAGCAATTTGGTGATCGTGGTCTTGCCCGCGCCGTTGACGCCTACGAACGCGTAGTGGCGGCCGCGTTCGATGGTCATCGTAAGCCCCGAGAGGATCTCGCGCCCGGCGCCGGGGTACGCAAAGCGCACGTCGCGCAGCTCCAGCTTCTCAAAGGCGAGCGGCTTATCGGGCGCGTCCAGCGCGCCGGGCTCCTCGCCAAGCGCGAGGAACGCGCCAAGGTCTCTGAGGGCCTCGCGCCGCTTCGCGAGCCCGTCCACGCACCAGCCCAGCGTCCAGCCGATCTGGTTGGCGAGGCCGCTCATCGAGCCCGACAGGCTCATGAACAGCCCGAAGCTCAGCGCGCCCGACAGCGCCGCAGGCAGAAGGATCGCCACGATGCCGATGGACATCAGCGCGAAGATCAGCCCGCTTACCCCTCTGCGCATAAACCACTTGCCCTTGATGCGGAACGCGTGGCGGTACGCGCCGAGGAATTCGTCTTTATATGTCTCGTTCAGGTCGTCGCCGTAGCCGAACATCGCCCGCTCGTGCGCCGCGTCCCTTCCGGTGAGCACCTGGGAGAGGTAGTCGCATTTGCGCTTGATCTTCGTGTTGTCCTTGTCGGCCTGGTAGCTGGCCTTCCCGCTCTTGAGCGCAAGCGCCGTCATCGGTACGACCAGCGCCAGAATGGCCAGCGCCGCCCACCATACGTTCACCACCAGCAGCGCCATAATGCCTACCACCCGCATCGCCAACAGGATGAGCTGCGTCAGAGAATCCAGCGCGTCCACCATCTGCTTTTCCGGCTGGTCGCCGACGCGCTGGATCATATCCCACGCCTCCGGGTCTTCGATGCTCTGGTATGCGAGCCTTGCCCGCTTCTCGAGCAGAGCCGGGCGCAGCGCGGCCCTCGCGGACGTAGTGATGCGCGCCTTCGTCAGCGCCAGGATGTGCCAGCTGAGCATATTCCATCCCACCGCCACCGCAACCAGGGCGATGGGAACGAGTACGGAATCCACCGGCGCCGCGCCGGACAGCGCGGCGCCCGCCGCGTCCAGGAAGGCCGCGATGAACATGACTTCCAGCGTCGGGGCGATGCCGGATACCACCGTCAGCGCCAGCAAAACGGCGGTCCACACCGGGGCGCAGCGCAGCGGAAGCGCCAGGATATCGGGATAGCCATAATTTCGGCGGGCGAGTTGCATGGTCGTTGCCTCCCTTGGGTGATTATGTGCCGAGCATATCACTGCGGCCCCGGTTGCCGCAAGAAACCTGTGGTTGATCGATCGTTTCCGTCAGTATAAAGTTGAAAATGAAAAATGTCAATAGTTAATATTGATTTTTTGAATTTTATAATTTAAAAATTGAATTCAAGGAATGAAGAAATGTGAGCCAAACTGTGATCATTGCCGAGAAACCGTCGGTAGCACGGGCCATCGCCCGCGTGCTCGGCGCGAACCGTCGCGCGGAAGAAGGCTACCTGACGGGCAACGGCTATGCGGTAACGTGGGCGCTGGGGCACTTGTATGCTCAGCAAAACCCCGACGAGATCGACCCGAAGTGGAAGGCGTGGCGCATGGATTCGCTGCCGATTCTGCCTAAAACCATACCACTTAAGCCTTTGCCCAAGACGCGCTCGCAGATCGCCGTCATCAAAAAGCTACTGAGCGCCAAGGGGACCGAGGCCGTGATCTGCGCGACCGACGCCGGGCGCGAGGGGGAGCTGATCTTCCGGCGCATCGCAAGCGAGCTGAAGCTTCAAAAGCCTGTGAGAAGGCTGTGGATTTCTTCGTTGACCGACGACGCGATCCGCGAGGGCTTTGCGAACCTTCGGCCGCTGAGCGAATACGACGGCCTCTACCAAAGCGCGCTATGCCGATCCGAGGCGGATTGGTTGGTGGGGATGAACGGCTCGCGCGCGTTTACGCTGCGTTATGATGCGCTTTTGTCGGTGGGTAGGGTGCAGACGCCTACGCTTAACATCCTCGTCGCAAGGCGCAAGGAGATCGAGAGTTTCAAACCCGAAACGTATTACGAGGTAGAGGCGGATTTCGGAGATTACAAGGGGCTTTGGATGGGGGAAGACGGCAAAACGCGCACCGCCGACGAAGCTTTCGCCAAGGCCGTTGCGGCGGCGGTGCGCGGCAAGCGGGCGAGCGTCGCCTTGGCCACCCGCGAGCAAAAAAAGGTTTCTCCGCCAAGGCTGTACGACCTTACCGCCCTTCAGCGCGATGCGAACAAGCGCGCGGGGCTCACCGCGGATCAGACGCTCAAAGCGGCGCAATCCTTGTACGAAAAGCACAAGGTCCTCACCTACCCGCGCACCGATTCCAACGTGCTGCCGCGCGATATGTATGGCCCTGCCCGCCAGGCGCTCAGCGCGCTGAAAGCGCCATATACGGATATCGCCGCCCTCGCGCCCGATAAGCTGCCCATGCCCAAGCGAATCTTCGACGACGCCGGGGTGACCGACCACCACGCCATCATTCCTACGCGCCGCGCGCCCGGGGATATGACCCCCGCCGAGCGGGCGGTGTACGATCTGGTCGCGCGGCGCTTCGTGGCGGTGTTTTTGCCGGATTACGTGTACGAGGCCATGCGCGTAGAGACGCTGTGCGAGGGATATCGCTTTGTAAGCCTGGGCAGCCGCCCGCTGACGCTGGGCTGGAAGGAAGCCTACGGCGCGGAAGATCCGGACGAGAAGGAGGCGCCGCTGCCCGACCTTGCGCACGGAGATCTTCGAACCGTCGCCTCGGCAAAAGCCCTGAAAAAGGCGACCAAGCCGCCCCCACCGCACACCGAGGCGTCGTTACTGCTTTCGATGGAGCGCGCCGGTCGCGAAATCGAGGATGAGGCGCTGCGCGATGCGATGAAGGACAGCGGCCTGGGCACCCCGGCCACCCGTGCGGCCATCATCGAGCGGCTGATCCAGGTAGGCTACGTTCAGCGCAAGGGCAGGGCGCTCATCCCCACCGACAAGGGGGTTGCGCTGATCTCGGTCGTCCCCCCCGAACTTAGCTCGCCCGAAACCACCGGCAAGTGGGAAAGGGGGCTTGCGAACATCCGCACCGGCGCGATGGACCCCGATCGCTTCATGCAGAGCATCCGGCGGTTTGCGACGTTTTTGTGCGAGCGAGCAAAGGCGGCCCCCGGCCCGTCGCCCTTCCCCAAGGAGGAGCGGCGCAAGGCGGCAAAACCCCGCGCCGCGCCGCGCGCCAAGCGTCCCGCTCCGCCGAGACAAGGCTGAAAGAGCCGCGCCGCATCCCACGAGTTTCTTCGTCGTGCCTTTTCGGCCGGGGGCTCAAGGGGATACGCGTGCCCCCTGTGCCGTCAAGGGCAATTGACAGCGCCTCCGCGCGCGCCTATCATGGGAGGCGGGACTATCGCGATTGAACCTAAAAAGATGAAAATAGGGAAGTGGGTGCTTCATCGTGGATAAGCGGGCGATTCACGACACGAACCGGAGCTATTGGGATGCCAACGCGGACGACTGGTTCGGCGTGACGGCCCTTCCGCAGTACGGCGTGCAATTCGTCACCGAGGATGAGCTTCATTTCTTTGGCGATGTGCGCGGCAAGAAGCTTCTTGACATCGGCTGCGGAAGCGGTCATTCGCTCAAATACCTCGCCGACCGCGGCGCCGGGGAGCTGTGGGGCCTGGATATCTCGCAAAGGCAGCTCGACAACGCTGAAAAATACTTGGGCGACCACGGACACGCCGCCAAACTCATCTGCTCGGCGATGGAGGAGGATTGCGGCATACCCGTGGGCTATTTCGACATCCTCTATTCCATCTACGCGGTGGGGTGGACGGTCGATCTTAACAAGACGTTTCAGAAATTTGCTTCCTATCTGAAAAAAGGCGGCGCGTTCATCTTTAGCTGGCAGCATCCGCTGCACCGATGCGTGCTGGTAGAGGGCGACGACCTCTTGTTTCGCCATTCCTATTTTGACGAAAGTTGGTTTACGCAGCCCCTGGACGGAAGCGAGATCGCGCTGTGCGGCCGCAAGATTTCTACGTATGTCAACGCGCTGGCTAAAGCGGGCTTCGTAATAGAAGCCATGGCCGAGCAGACGGACGAGGAAACCATGAGCGCGCGCGGAGATCTGCCCGACCGCTCGAAAAAAGCGCAAATGCTGCCGCTGTCGTTCGCCTTCAAGGCGCGCAAGGCCTGATATGAGGGAGATGGCCGCGATACGGAGCGATGCGCTCGCGCTGCTCTCGTTGTACCGAAGCGGAGCGCTCGGCGGGGAAACCATGCCGGAGGACGCAAACCCGCAGCTGGATCCGTCATCCAAGGAAAACTACCTATATTTTACGCTTCCGATGGCGCTGAACTATCAGCGGAATTCGTACGCGCTGTGGGAGGGTGCAAAACAAACATATTGCGATCCGCAAATCGCGGCCTGTTTTTCGCCCGAGGCCGTCGCGCGGATGTCCATGGAAGTTTTGCAATCTGGGCTGATAAAGTACAAGGTCGCACTTCAACCCAATAAACAGCCGGAGATTTGGAAGACTCTGTGCATCACGCTGTGCGACCGGTTCGATGGCGATATCCGCAACCTGATGATCCGCCACGGCTTTCGGGTGGAATCCATCAAGGCAGCCATCGCCGCCGACAAGCGCGCCTTTCCGTATTTGGGCGGGGGCAAGATCGTAAACTACTGGCTGTCCGTCCTGGAGCGCTATACCGACGCCCGGTTTGTCGACCGGCATAACATTACCGTCGCACCGGATACGCATGTAATGAAGGCTAGCATAAGACTCGGTGTCGCCAGGGAAGAAGAGCTTTCCCGGCACGACATCAGAGATGTGATCGCCGGTCGCTGGAGCGATATCCTCGCTGGCACCGGGCTCTGCCCAATCGACATCCATACGCCCCTGTGGCTATGGAGCCGCGGGAAGTTTGCGGTAAACTTACAATAAAAGAGTCGGACCGTATTATTATATGAAGGAAAAGAGGTTCACACATGGACATCGGCATCGGCATCATCGGCTGGGGCTTTATGGGCAGAACGCACGCGTACGCGGCGCAGAACCTTCCGCTGTTCTATCCGGGCTGCGCAAAACCCGTGCTGCGCGCGGTCGCGTCGCGCCGCGTGGAATCTGCGCTGGAGGCGCAAAGGGACTGCGGCTTCGCGTTTGCGACGGACGACTGGCGCGAGCTGATCGCCCGCGACGATGTGCAGGCGATTTCCGTATGCACTCCCAACGCGCTACACGAGGAAATCGTCATCGCCGCGCTCGCGGCGGGCAAGCACGTGTATGTGGATAAGCCCCTCGCGGTGACCGGAGCCTCCGCGCGCCGCATCGCCGACGCGGCGGAGCATGCTGCGGGCATTTCGCAAATGGCGTTTCACGCGCGTTTTTTTCCGTGCGCGCTGCGCGCCAAGCAATTAGCCGGACAGGGCCGCATAGGGCGGATTCTCTCCTTCCGCATCGCCTATTTGCACAGCGGGAACGTCGATCTTCTCAAGCCGGCCGGATGGAAGAGCGGCCCGGAAGAGGGCGGGGTGCTGCTGGATTTGGGCAGCCACGCGCTGGACATGCTTATGCACCTGGGCGGAGACATCGAAGAGGTGCTGTGCCGCAAGATCGCCATCGCGCCTTCCAGGCCCAAGCGCGGCGGCGGCGTATATGCCCAAACCGGCGAGGACGCGGTGAATATGCTGATCAAGCTGCGCGGCGGGGAGACCGGCACGCTGGAGGCCAGCAAGATTTCCACCGGCGCGATGGACGAGTTTCGCGTGGAGATCTGCGGCGAGCGCGGGGCGCTCAGATTTAACCTGATGGACCCGAACTGGCTGTGGTTTTACGACAACACGCTGCCCGAGGACGAGCTGGGCGGCGAGCGCGGCTGGAAGCGCATAGAAACCGTCGCGGCCTATCCGCCGCCTGCGGGCGCATTTTTGCCGCCGAAAAATGCCGTGGGCTGGGTGCGTGCGCACGTCGCCTGCTATCACAACTTTATCGCCGCGATTCAAAGCGGCACAAGGCCCGAGCCCTCGCTAGCCCATGGCGCGCATATTCAGGATCTGATGGACGCTTGCGCCTTGTCGGACAGGGAGCGCTCGTGGGTTACCGTATAAAAGCTCTACGTACTGTGCTTGTTATGGGATACGAAATGGAGGGGTATTTTATGGCGAATAAGCCTGTCGGCAACCATACCTGGATGATCCCCGATTGCTACTGGCCCGAGCAGACAGACCCCGGCTCGCCCTACCCGAGCCACGAATCCATCTGCGTGCTCAACGTAGGCGATATCGATGCGCAGCTTGCCCTGACATTTTTCTTCGAAGACCGCGAGCCGGTGTGCGCCAAGGCCGTATGCGCAGCGCGGCGCACCCACCACATCAGGCTCGACCGCCTCGCTACGGACGGCGGCTCTCTGCCCCGGGGCGTGCCCTATGCGGCGCTGGTTCGCAGCCAGATTCCGGTTGTGGTACAATATTCGCGCTGCGATGCATCGCACCCCGCGGTTACGCTGATGACGAGCGTCGCGCATCCGCTGTAGAGCCGGTTCGCGCTACGCCTTGTTTTTTGCGGCGCTGCGGTTCGATCGGAGACCGGCGCTCCGTGTTTCATCGTCAATCTTTATCCATAAAAGTTGTGCGGCGCTTTTGTCGAGCGAGAACGATGTGTTCTAGCACTTTTTGTTCCGCCCCGGCGGTTTGAAAGGATTGTATATGATCATCGTGTTCGATACCGAAACCACGGGCCTCGTCCCCGGACAGATCGCCCAGCTAAGCTATGTGCTCGACGACGGCTCCTGCGCGCGCGGGGTCAACCGTTTTTTTGCGGTAGATGCCATGCCCGACGCCGCCCGGGCGGTGCACGGCTTTTCTGTGGAAGACCTTAGCCGCCTCTCCGGCGGCGCAAGGTTTGTGGACAGCGCGGCGGATATCCTTCGCGATTTTCGCTCCGCCGGCATCGTGGTTGGTCACAACCTCGATTTTGACATGAAGTTTCTGTCCGCCGAGCTTAACCGCTGCGGCCTGCGCTATCGCCATCGGCACGGACTGTGCACCATGTACTACTTTACCAAGGCGATGAACCTGCCCGGGCACGGCAAGCCCAAGCCGCCTTCTCTGCGCGAATTGTGCGATTTTTTCGGCCTTGCGCAGCAGGATATCGTAGAGCATGCTCTGGCGTTGTTCGGCGAAGGCGGCGCTGCCCACGATGCGCGTTTTGATGCAGCGGCTACGCACCTGTGCGTGCGCGTGGCCATCGCCCGCTCGCTGCTCCGCAATCTGTTTACGGTGAATCAAGAGGAGGCTTAAGTATGACGGATCTCGTTTGCTGGGAATTACACGCTCACACCAGCCCGGCTAGCCGCTGCGGTCGTCTGCGCGCGCGGGACATGGTGCGCGGCGTCGCGCAAAGCGGCTGCTTCGGCGTCGTCATCACCGATCATTACGACCCGGAACGCTTCTATGGCGCCGAAAAGGGCAAGGCATACCGCGATCAGTTGCGCGATTTGTTCGACGGTTATCGCGCCGCGAAGCTGGCCGGCGAAGAGGTTGGCCTCAAGGTTCTGCCGGCGGTCGAGCTGCGCATCGAGGGCGGCAACGAAGATTACCTTTTATATGGCGCCAACGAGGACATCCTCGCCGATACCGGCTGCCTTGCACAATTGAACTTGCAGCAGGTTCGCAGGCGCCTTGAGCCGCACGGCGTACTCATCGTGCAGGCGCATCCCTTCCGCTATGGGCAAAGGCCCGCCGCCCCCGCGCTGCTCGACGGCGTCGAGGTGCTCAACGGCAACCCCCGCCACGACAGCCATAATGCCGATGCGGTGAACTTTGCCCGCATCCACGGCCTTTTGATGACGAGGGGATCGGACATCCATCAGAGCGAAGATTTTGCGCGCACTTTCATGCCGCTTCCCCGCATCGAAAATGAGCGCGAGCTTGTCAAAGCCTTAAGGCAATATGCGAACGAAGAATGCCTTTTGCGGGCCGATTCGGATACTTTGATAAAAAGCTGCAAACATGAAAAATAAAGCTTGACTCTTATGGATGACCATGCTCCACTCAGCGGGCTCGCTCGAAGGGGA
>JAVBNW010000043.1:0-15340 GCA_031551255.1 Eubacteriales bacterium
CCCCCGGCTTTCGCCATCCTTGTCTCCTTCGCCCCCTTACGCCGGCGCCACCCCTTTTGCCTTTTGCGCGCACAGCCTGCCGATCCACATACCCAGCGAGGCCAGCAGCACGGCGCCCAGCGCGGTCCAATACCCGGAAACCATAGCGCCGGGCGCGAGGGCGAGAATGCCCCATACGGGCAGCGCGTCTAGGAAGAGGCGCGGAATGCCAAGCAGCAGCAGATCGAACGCCACCGCAATGGGGCGCGTGATCAGCCGGGCGAAAAAGTATAGGATAGCGGCCAAGGCGCAGCCCACGGCGTATACGGGCCAGCTTTCCACCTTAAGGCCGGGCAGCACGGCCCCGGCCGACAAAAAACCCACGTAGCACCCGGCCAGGCGGCCCCAAAGGGTAGGCTTCATCGCGTTCTCCCTCGCTTTGCAATTTTGTGGATACCTTTATGAAAGATAAAACTTTTGCTTATAGAGCCTGAATGTGCACTCGAACTCTTTCGTTGCCATCGCGGACGTCGACATGCAATTTCAGCCCCCGCATATCGCGCAGAAAATCCGTCGCCTGCCGCAAAAGCGCGCGGGCCCGACCGGCGGTTTGGGGGGATTTTGCGTCTTCGGGCGCAAAGCGCATCCTAGAGGGAAGCAGGGAGAGCGCGTCGGCATAATCCTCCGCCAGATCCGCCACCGAACCGGTGTGAAGCAGCAACGGCAGGTAAAATCCGCGCTTTTCGCCGCGCAGCGAGACGAAGAGCGTCACAAACGACGTTTCATTCCACATAGATGCGCACCCGAACTTCGCCCTGGCCTTCCGTCATGCCCTTGCCGACGGTGACGTTCACCAGATCGCGCCCCTCCATATCCTCGTCCAGCGTGGATAAAAGCGCGGCGATCGTGCCGATGTCAAAGCCCTTTTCATCCATATTGCGCTGGGCCTCGGGGGGGATCACGTTTTCCAGCATCGGCGCAAGCCGGTTGGCGAGGCTGATGGGTACGTTCACATCAACATCCACGCTCTTATCCGGGTTTGCGTCGCCCTCTTCCGGGCTGACTTTCACGATCATGCGCAGGAAGCGGCCCTTGCCCGCCCGCGCCGGGCCGGGAACGGGGCGCTCGGCCGGACCGCGGCGCGCAGGGGCCTCGCTTTCGCCCAGCGCTTGGATCAGCTGCGCACCCTCTTCGGGGGTGATTTTGCCCTCGGATACGAGGTGCAGAATGGTTTCGCGGTCGCTCATGATGGTCGCCTCCTATTTTCGTTTTATTTGGTTGAGGGCTTGCGTTACGTCGATTTCGCCGCGCTCCAGCGCCCCGATCGCGTCGCTGGAGGTTTGCGCAGGGGCTTCGCCAAAGCCCAGTGCATTCAGCGCCGCATCCACCGCTGCGCGCGCCGTGGGGTAGGAGATGTTCAGCGCGCGCTCGAGCTCCTTCATGTTGCCGCGGCAGCGCAGGTAAGTTTCGATCACGCTTAGGTGGGGCTCGGGCAGCGAGCAGAAGCGGCATAGAGAGAAGCTTCCCCTAAGCTCGGTGCCGCAATGAGCGCAGTGCATCTGGCTCACACTCAGTTTTTGCGCGCACACGGGGCACTGAGAAGGCGCGTGGTATTCCATTTCCTTCACCTCTTGATTGCATTATAACGAAATAAATAAATAAAATCAATAGAATTTTGAACTTTATTTAAGAATTATTCAAAAAATTTCAAAAGCAACGACTGCACGCAACGTACTGCGCAAGTGCGCATTGCGCCTTAGGCCTTGCGGAGGTATACTATAGATGTTGTGCGCAGGGTGGCGGCACGAGCACTGTTTGGGCGCGGCAACTTGGTTTCTCACGGCAAAAAGCAAGCGAAAGGGGAAGATACTTTGGCCGCATGGTGGAATGAAATGACGCTGTTGCAGCAAGTGTTTGCGTGCATCGCCGTTCCCGCGACGCTCATCCTCGTTTTGCAGACGATCCTCCTGTTGGTGGGGGCCGCCTCCGCAGGCGCGGGCGCCGAGATGGATACCGATACCTCCGGACTGTTGGGCGGAGCGGATGCCGATGTAGAGGTTGATTTGGATCCGGATTTGCCTACGGAGCATGCCCCGGATGCGACGGACGCAAGCGGCGTGCGCGTTTTAACCGTCCGCGGCCTGGTCGCCTTTTTTGCGATCGGCGGCTGGCTTGGCCTCGCCGCGATCGAGTGGGGCGTGCCCGCGCCCGGCGCTTCGGCGTTGGCGTTGCTCGGCGGATTTCTTGCCATGGTGGCGATTGCCTTTCTGTTTAAGTGGGCCATGCGCCTGCAAGACAGCGGCAATATTTCACTGCGCAACGCGCAGGGGCACAGCGCGCAGGTCTACCTTACCATCCCCGCACGGCGCGCGGGCGCGGGCAAGGTAACGTTAACGCTGCAAGAGCGCTTCGTCGAATGCGACGCGGTGACCGATTCCGGCGAGTCCATCGCCACCGGCTCTCTGGTGACCGTGCAGGGGGTGGCCGAGGGGAACACCCTGTTGGTTGCCCCAGCCAAGGATCGTCTGTGACCATATAGTCCCGAGCCCCAAATGAGAACATCCGAGCGGCACGGCGCTACGCGCCTTCGCGAGGGGCATGTGCCCCCCACAGGCCCCCGCCGAAGCGGAACGCATCGGCTGCCTGCGCCTGTGGCGCGAAAAACATTTTCGCCCATCTCGCTTCCATTTTGAAGTTCGGTGACCAAACGACAACATAAGGAGTGATCGCCTTGCCTTCGCCGACTTTTGTATTGATTTGCGTGATCGTGCTTTTGCTATTCTCTACGCTGATCGTCATTCTCACCCGCTACCGCAGGTGCCCGTCCGATAAGGTGATGGTGATCTACGGCAAGGTGGGCACCAATAAGGACGGCACCGCACGCTCGGCCCGCTGCGTGCACGGGGGCGCGAGCTTCGTGTGGCCGGTGGTGCAGGCATACCAGTACTTGGATCTTACGCCGATCTCCATCAACGTGGATCTTACCAACGCACTGTCACACCAAAACATTCGCGTAGACGTGCCCTCGCGCTTTACGGTAGGCATCTCCACGGAAAACGGCGTCATGCAAAACGCCGCTGAGCGTCTGTTGGGGCTGAAGCTTTCCGAGATTCAGGAGCTTGCCAAGGATATTATCTTCGGCCAGCTGCGCCTTGTGATCGCGACGATGGACATCGAGGAGATCAACACCGATCGCGACAAGTTCCTCGAGGCGGTTTCCCATAACGTGGAGACGGAGCTTAAGAAGATCGGCCTTCGGCTCATCAACGTCAACGTTACCGACATCACCGACGAATCCGGCTACATCGAGGCGCTGGGCAAAGAGGCCGCATCCAAGGCGATCAACGACGCGAAGAAATCCGTTGCGGAAAAGACGCGCGACGGCGAGATCGGCCAGGCCATTGCGGTGAAGGATCAGCGCATATCGGTCGCGGAATCCAACGCCACGGCGGTCGCCGGCGAAAACGAGAGCCGAGCGGCCATCGCCCAATCCGACGCGACCCGACGCGAGCGCGAGGCCGAGGCGCTACAGCGCGCCACCGCGGCGGAAAAGATCGCCGAGGCCAAGGCGCTGCAGGATGCCTACGCCGCGCAGATGCAGGCGGAAAAGGCGCGCGCCGACCGCGAGCACGCTACGCAGCAGGCCGACGTCATCGTCACTGCACAAATCGAAAAGCAGCGCTTAGAAATCGAGGCCGAGGCCGAGGCCGAACAGCGCCGCCGCCGCGCGCGCGGCGAAGCGGACGCAATTTACGCCACCATGGAGGCGCAGGCGCGCGGCATGCAAGAGATCCTCGCCAAGCAGGCGCAGGGTTTCTCCAAGATTGTCGAGGCCGCGGGCGGCGATGCGAGCGCGGCAATCCAGCTTTTGTTGGTGGACAAAATCGAAGAACTGATGAAGATTCAGGTGGAGGCGATCCAAAACCTGAAGATCGACAAGGTGACCGTGTGGGATTCTATGGGCAAGGACGGCTCGTCCCCCACCACCGCAAACTTCTTGTCGGGCATGCTCAAATCCATCCCGCCGCTCAACGAAACGTTCAAGATGGCCGGCATGCAGCTGCCCGAATTTCTAGGCAAGGCTACGGGAATGCCGCAGGACGAGTCGGCTGCCCTAAGCGCTTCGGAAAATTCGCAGGCCTGACCGACCCCCTCCTTTGCGGAGAGAACGGGCGCATATGAAAAACCGCCCCGGCCAGAATCGTGGGTACGATAAAGAGTGTTTCATGGCAACAAGTAAGGGATGCTTGACCAAGCGCGGTCAAGCATCCCTTTTTGGTCATTATCAAATCAAGTCCATGTCAAGTGCGGGTTGTATTTGCTGTGCAAATCTCTTCCCTATCTATGCAACTCAAAAGTTTTTGACGGAGCCGCTTTCTGTGCTATACTTAACTGGAAAAGGTTTTCGTGCTACAAAGTGTTTATATTTTGCACGAAGGGGAAACAGAGGTTAATATGAAAAACGAGGCATATGAAAAACTGAAAACCCAAGTGTGGGAAACATTAAAAGATTATCCGATGCATAGGGCAAGTGTATGGAGTCATTTTTGCGGTGTTGCGGCGTTATGCGCGTTTTTAGGTTTAAAAAGATGTTTGGATAGTGAAATATGCAAATGCGCCGGACTTTTACATGATTTATGGCTTTTTCTTAATGTCCCGCTTGATAATGATATGCAATCATAACGACAAAGATATTGTTCACGATAAATATTCGGAAACATTGAAAGATGCGGATGCGTTGGAACATTACATAAATAATTCCGATTACGATAAGGATTACAATTACCATGGACGAGATAAAAAAATATTTGATGAATTCATAATAGAAAAGAATTAGTAAACCTGAGCATTATAAGCTTTTTCCGCATCAACCGCTGCGAAAGGTCAAATAGCTTGTCTGGCGGCTTTTTTTGCCCCAAAACACACGACCTGTATTGGCACTTGCCGGTTTTGTTTGTTGAGGTATCCCAAACCTATTGAAGGAAATGCTTATTAGGTACACTTGATGAAATAAAAATGTCCAATGAGAGCAACGTCATCCTGACGCGGAACGAAGGGCTGTTTATGACCTCTTTGTAGCACCAAGAAATCTATTTTACGCTCGTTTCCGTAAAACTCTATCGGAAATCGGAAAGTACCCCAGTCACCGCGAGTACGGGTCATCAGTTGTGTTTCGTCTGCGAAATCAAGCAAATGAGTATAGCCATCCCCATCTTTATCGACATATTTCATCTGAAAACGGCTACCATCAGGGACAACGTCAAAATAGGTGTCAATTTCGCTACCATAATACCGCCCCAAATACTTATCCATATCACTGTCAGTTATCGGGTCTTGCCTTTGGGCGTTTGGGAAATTGGGATGTTGAATTTGTCTTGGTTCTGCTGCTTGTATGGGTCTTTTGTAGTAAGCCGACTTGTAGTTTCTCCGTATCGGCAAATCATATATATCGCGCAAAACGGTGTTTTCCAAATCAAGCGCCGTTTCGACAGGATCATAACCCATATATGTCAAAACAATGATAGACAGTTTCTTTTCCAAATCAGCCCTTATGACGGATTGCCAAAGGCTACCATCGCCAAATTGCCAGATAATGTTGCGGTTATCTTCATCATAAAAAAATCCGAAACCATACGGGCACAATTCGCCGTTATTAAGTGTAAACGATGAAAGGAGCATATCGAATAGTCCATCGGGCGCACATGGAAGGTTTCTGTTCATTAAGCAGTTATGCCATTTTGCAAGGTCCTCCGCCGTTGTGGTCAACCCTCCGCCGCCCATTATATCTTCTCCCTGTGTGTCGGCCATTCCCAAAGGCTCAAATATCCTTTGCTTGGCAAATAAAGCGTTGCCTCCCGTAAGGCGTTCAACAATATGCCCCAATATTTCATAGCAGGATTCGCTGTAGCTGTTGAAATTTCCGGGTTCACTCTCCGGCTGTTCCTGCCGGAAAAGCATTTCCATTGCATCAAGAGGAGAACTGCTCATGAAATATTTCATAAGATGAAAATTTCTCACGCCCGAGGTCATTGATAAGCAATGCCGGATTGTTATTTTATCCGCATAGCCTTTCATCTCAGGCAAATAGATACGAATACAATCGTCCAAGTTCAGACGGTTTTCACAAGCGAGTATGGCAACACAGCACGCCACAAATTGCTTCGCTATCGACGCGACGTTGAATGGGGTGTGTGCATTAATGGTGTGGTAAACATCGTCAAACTCAATGCTTCTGGCTTTGCCCGAATAGAGCTTCAATAGGGGCTTTCCATCCAATTCCACAGATACGGCATAACCATTATTTTCTGCCGGCTGCAAGTGCCTTGTTACAATACTTTCGAGTTTTTCTTTTATGTTTTCCATAATTATCTATCCTCGCTTCTTCGTAGACTATATAAATTTCTTTCGCCATCAATATAGAGCAAATTCACAAAACAAACAAGCAAAGAGGTAAAATCGGAGCCTCTCCGCAAAACCTACTGCTGCGCACCGCCCCTTAAAAGGCCGGGGCGGTGCGCTTATAAGCCGTTTTAATCCATGGCCGCCAACAGCCCGCATATGCGGAGTCTGTCCTCGTCGATAAGATCCGCCCCATAGGCGTCGAGAAAGCGTCGGCCGTAGTGGGGGGATTTAAGGTTATAGTTCAGCGTCCACAGCCCCCACGCAAGATCGTAGTGCCGGTCGCCGATTCCGGCGTCCGCCACGTCGATAAACCCCTGAAGCCTCCAAGCGTTCAGCATAATGTTCGGAAGGCAGTAATCTCCGTGCACCAGCACGTCGTTTTTTAAAAGGCCGCGCGCCCGCGCGATTTCTAAGGCCGCCCCGTCCGCACGGGCAGGCCCGATATATGTTGCGATATCGTCTAAATGGTTTTGCTGAAACGCGCAGGTTGTTGCGGTGAGCAGCAAGCCGGACATCCTGTCCGCAACAGGGCAACCCGATGTATCCGCCTCGTGCAGCCGCCTAAGCGATTCGCCGAATATATCGCTCAGGCGCTCGGGCTGGGCCAGGTGGCGCCGCGCTATCCCATCTTCGCCATGCAATGCCGCCGTCGCCATATAGTCCCTGTCGTAGGATCGGTAAAAAAGAACGGGCGAGGATAGCTTGCGTTCCGCAAAAAAGGCCTGCATTTGCGCGGCGAGGCGTAGCGCGCCCTGTTCGGCGATCTTAAGATACGCGCCTCCGTCCCGATCGACGAATACCGTTTTCGCGCCGGACCAGCCGCTGCTTTCGTATACGGGGGCATCGCCGGCCCATTTGCAAAGCTCTTCGGGTAGCGATAGGGCGGCTATATCGACAGGGGTTCTTGTATCCATGGAGCACCCTCCTCTTCGCCAACCGCTTGCATCGACATGAGCCGGGCAACAACCGGACATGAGCGGCTACGCCTGCTTCAACTCAACAAAAGCGGTTACCTCGTCGCTGTAAACGTTAAGACGGAATGTACAGTTGTTGTATCGATCGAGTGTTTTGCGGACGTTGTTAAGGCCTATCCCATCATGGCCGTTTTTGCTCGTTGCCCCGGCGGCAAATACCTTGGTAATATCCAGCGGAAGACGCGAGCTGTTTGTGATGATGATCAGCCTGGAGGCCGGCGTTGTTTGTTCGACAGTAAAGAAAACCCGCTTTTGCTCCGACTCACTTGCGGCCTCGATCGCATTGTCCAGCAGGCAGGCGACGGCGCGGCTCAGATGAATTTCATTTATGGGAAGCCCGGCGAGAGTGCATTTGAGGGATATATCCATCTGCACATCCATCTGCTCCGCCCGGTCGCGCTTGTCGATCAATAGCGAAATCAAGGTCGGGTTTTCGGCGGCGTGGCGGCTTAGCTCGAGCGTATCCCCCGCCTGCGTCGTGATACCGACAAGGGAAGCATGGTATTTCTTGCATGCCTCAAGATCTCCTGTCGACAGGTAGCCGCTATAGGTTTGCAAGATATTGTAAAAATCGTGCTTCACCATGCGAAACTCATCGGAGCTTTTAATCAGCGAGTGAATGTAGGCATCTTTATTTCGGTTGTCGGCCTTTTCGTGCTGATAAAAGTTATACAGAAGCGTGGCTGCGAAAAAGAGCAAGAGAACGGCAAAAATTACGGCATTCGCCACCATGGAGGAGAAAATCAAAAGCGGCAGCAGCACCACGCAAAGGTAGATAAACAACGCTTTGCAGATAAATATTACCAGATCCTTCTGCGGGGTTGCGAACGAGGATGTCTTTGAAACAACCAGCAAGGCGGGATTGCGATCCAGAAAGCGGCATGTGAGCCAGTAGATCGTCAGGGAGATCGCCAGATTTACAAAGTGCCTCGCGCCGTCGAGCATATAGTTGAAACGGGCGGCGTCCTGCACAAACAACAGGGAACCCGCAAGCCTGTTGAGTGCGTGGATCATCATCACATACAAATACACATGTCCCATAAGTTCGATGGAGCGCTTGGGCGAAAGGCCGAGCGTTTTGATGCCGATGAAGCAATACATAAGGGCGGTAAACGGATTAGGGGTTGCGAACAGAAGATTTTGAATTTTCGTAAAGGATGCCATGCCGCCGATATAGTAAATGACGTATACCCGAACGCTTTGCAGGATTGTCCCCGTCAAAAACGCGAACAGCGCCTTTTGCTTCGCGCTCGCTTCTTCACCATAGATGCGGAGAATCAGTTTTGCAATAAAGTACATTAATATGAAGTTATATACGAACGAAAAGAACATGAGAATAATCTGCATTTCGTGCGAATATGCAAAATCTGTAAACAAAATGCGCATCCGACACCCTTCTTTCCTTGGGAGGAAGTAAGCTTTGTTCCATGTGATCAGCAAAGATCGGCAGTGTATTACATAAAGATAAGCCGCACGGCATCACTGCCATGCAGCTTATCACAGTATATCGCGTATGTCGAATTTAGCGGATGATTCTCACCTTGATGATGCCGTCGATCGCATCCAGCTTTTCCGCGATGTCGGCGGGAGGCTGCTGGTCAAGATCCAGCACCGTATATGCAAGATCGCTGCGCGAGCGGTTGACCATATCGGAAATGTTGATGCCGGCGGCCGCCACCCCCGAAGCGATCTGCGAGATCATGTTGGGGATGTTCTTGTGCACCACCGTCACCCTGTGCGCGACGGGTTCCGAAAGTTCGCACGCGGGCAGGTTGACCGAATTGCGAACCGCGCCCAGCGTTAAAAAGGCGTTTAGCTGCTCGGCGGCCATCCGTGCGCAGTTTTCCTCGGATTCCGGCGTGGAAGCACCCAGGTGGGGGATGGCGATGACGCCTTTTTGTCCAAGCAGGGTTTCGTTGGGAAAGTCGGTGACATAGGCCCGAAGGTGCCCGCTCGCCAGCGCATCGAGCACGGCCTGATCCTTAACGATCTCGCCGCGCGAAAAGTTTAAAAGCGTTGCGCCGGGTTTCATCTGGGCGATGTACTCGACATCTATCTTGCCGCGCGTTTCCTTGGTAAGCGGCACGTGCAGCGTAAGATAATCCGCCTCGGCCACCATCGCCATCTCCGACGCGGCGCGCTTGACCGCACGGGATACCGACCAGGCCGCTTCGATCGTCATATACGGGTCGAAGCCCACCGCGTTCATATGAAGATGCGTAGCCAGCGTGGCGACGGGGCCGCCAATGGCCCCGAGGCCGAGCACGCCCAGCGTCTTGCCCTCAAGTTCCGGGCCGACGAACTGCCCCTTGCCCTTTTCTACCAGGGCGGGCACCTTGTCACCCTCGCCCTTGAGTGTTTGCGCCCATGCGATGCCGCCGACGATATCGCGGGTGGCCAGAAGCAGCCCCGCCATTACCAGCTCTTTTACCGCGTTGGCATTCGCGCCTGGCGAAAAGAATACTGCGACGCCCTGCTCGCTGAGCCGCTCTACCGGCACGTTGTTGTAGCCCACGCCTGCGCGGGCGACGGCGGTGAGCGATGGGGCGAATTCGCTTGTAAGCATATCGGCGGATCTTACGATGATCGCATCCGGATCGGCGATATTTTTCCCTACCTGATAGCTATCTTGGGGCAACGCGTCGTACACGATGTCGGAAATTTCGTTCAGCAAGCGTATCTTGAACATAACCGATCTCCCTTATTTGTTGTCGGCTTCGAACGCGCGCATGCCGTCGACCAGCGCGCGCACGCCCTCGATGGGCATGGCGTTGTACATCGACGCGCGCATGCCGCCCACCGTACGGTAACCCTTGATGTTTTCGATGCCGCGGCCCTTTGAAAATTTTACGAACGCCGCATCCAAGTCGGGATTGGGCGCGTGGAACGTCACGTTCATCAGCGAGCGGTCTTCCTTGTTGACGTATGGCGTAAAGAACTTGCTCTCGTCGAGCGCGGCGTATAAAAGCGCGGCCTTCTCGCGGTTGATCTTGTTTATCTCCTTCACGCCGCCGATGCCCTTGAGCCAGTCGAACACGAGCATGGAGATGTAGATGCCGTAGGTGCAGGGCGTGTTGTACAAAGAACCCGCCTTGGCCATGGCCGCATAGTCCAACGTCGCAGGCAGCTTAACGGGGTCGGCCTTGCCGATCAGATCGTCCCTGACGATTACGATCGTCACGCCTGCAATGCCCGCATTTTTCTGCGCGCCGGCGTAGATGAGGCCGAAATCCGATACGTTATATTCCTCGGCGAGGATGTTGGAGGACATATCCGCCACCAGCGGCACCAAGCCTGTGTTGGGCAGTTTGGTAAAATGCGTGCCGTAGACGGTGTTGTTCGTCGTGATATGAAAATAGTCGGCATTTTTATCGAAGGATTGTTCATCCCATGCCGGAATGTATCGATAGCCGTCTTCTTTCGAAGAAGCTACGACGTGCATCTTCGCAAACTTTTCCGCCTCTTTGATGGCATTGGAAGCGAAGTTGCCCGAATCGATGTAGTCCACGCTGCCCGAGCCCACGGCAAGGTTCATCGCTACCTGGGCGAACTGCAGCGTGGCCCCGCCCTGCAAGAACAGCACGCGGTAGTTGTCGGGGATGGCCATCAGCTCGCGCAGAGACGCTTCGGCCGCCTTGACGATCTCCTCGTAAATACCCGAGCGGTGGCTCATCTCCATCACGGACATGCCGGAGGAACCATAGCTGAGCATTTCCTTCTGCGCGCGCTCAAGCACGGGCAGCGGCAGCATCGAAGGGCCGGGCGAAAAATTGTACACGCGATCCATAAGCCTTCCTCCTTGACTTTCGCGCTTTCGCGCGAGACGAATGCGTTCAGTATACACCAGGCGAGCGCGCGAAACAACGTGTGTGTTAGATTTTTAACGATGTGTATATTGTGGGGAAGGTCTTGATCGGCATGCGGCGTTCCATTACTATGTTATATGATGAATTATGCATGCCGAGTGAGGAAAGGATGAGGGCATATGAAAAGGGCGGTCGTCATCGGCGGCAAAGGCAAGGTGGGCAGCTACCTTGTGCCGATGCTGGTAAAAGAAGGCTATGAGGTAATTAGCGTCGGGCGGGGAGGAACCGAGCCCAAGGTAGCGAGCGAAGCGTGGGATAAGGTGCGCATCTGCGCGTTGGATCGCAAAGCGGCGGACTTTGAAGGCGATATCGCAGCGCTTGGCGGCGACGTCGTCGTGGATATGATCTGCTTCCAAAACGAGGACATGCTCAGGCTCGTGCGCGCGCTGGAGGGCAAGGTTTCCCACTACCTGGTGTGCGGCAGCGCGTGGATACATGGTTACAGCGGCGCGGTGCCGGTGCGGGAGGAAGAGTGCCGCGACGCATTGGAGGAATACGGAAGGCAAAAAGGCCTGATGGATTACGAACTTGCGCGCCTTGGCGAGCAGAGCGGCTTTCCGGGCACCGCGGTCCATCCGGGGCATATCGTGTGCCCCGGCGACGTGCCGATCAACCCCCAGGGCTATAAGGGCCTAAAAGCCTTTGAATTGCTCAGGGACGGCGCGCCGGTTTCCCTGCCCAACTTCGGCATGGAAACGGTGCACCATGTGCACGCCGAAGATGTCGCGGGCGTGTTTCTCGCCGCCATCCGTGCGGGCAAACCGTCGTTTGGGCAGGGCTTCCATGCGGTATCCCCGCGCGCGGTGACGCTACGCGGCTACGCGATAGAGGTAGCTTCCTGGTACGGCAAGCGGGCGGAGCTCGCCTTCGAGCCGTTCGATGCGTGGAAGCGGAATGTGGAGCCCGCTCAGGCTGAGCAGACGCTTTCGCACATCCTACATTCGCCCAGTTGCTCGATGGATAAGGCGAGAGATCTTCTGGGCTTTGCGCCGGTACACTCTTCGTATGCGGCGGTGCGCGAATGCGTGGCGTCGTTCGGGCTGTAAACGCGTTTGCGGGTTGGTGTGGTTGCCAAAGCGGCGGCCGAATAGACTTCGGCCGCCGCTTCCTATTCGAATGTATCTTTTAGGAAGATCCTATGTCGCCCTTCGCGGCCCATCGACTTTCATACTTATGCAGGGCGCCGGCCACCGCATCGCCGGCGTCTACGCGCGCGGCGCTCAACAAGAGCAACATGGAAAACAGGCAATCTCCCATTTCATCGGCAAGCGCCGGTGTAACGCGAAAATGATCGGCGCCGTATCTCGAACCTTGTAGAATTTCCTTGCCCAGTTCTCCCACTTCCGAAACCAGGTCGATATAGCGACTTTGCACGTCCATCTCAAGGCCGTGCCTTTGGGCGAATGTTTCGACTGCTTGTTGCATTGCGCGCCTCCATTCTTTTCTAAAAAAGGAAGTGCGTGAAAAGCTGATCGAACAGCACGAGGGCCCCTAGGATGAGCGTGTACACGCCGAACCACTGCAGCTTCGCCTTGCGCACCACGGCCATCATGAAGCGGATGGCGAACAGCCCGGCGATGGCCGAAACCAACACGCCTACGATCAGCGGCCCGATGGACAGCGCCTCGGGCAGGCCCCCGACCGCCAAATCCTTCACCTGAAACACCAGCGCGCCGAGAATCGCCGGAATCGACATTAAAAACGAAAACCGCGCCGCGCTTTCGCGGTTGAGCCCGGCGATCATGCCCCCGGAAATCGTCGAACCGGAACGAGAAAGCCCCGGCAACAGCGCGACAGCCTGGAATGCGCCCATGATGCCCGCATCGCGGTAGGTAAGCTCGGTGCGCGTCCCTCGAAACGTGGAGGCAAAGAACAGCACAACCGTCGTAAGAAGAAACGATACCCCCAGCAGCGCGCCGGAGAAGATCGCATCTAGCCAATCCCCCAGAAGCAGGGTGACGACGACCGCGGGGATGGTCGCCACCACCAGAAGGCGCACATCTTTTCCCAAAGGATGGCGCAGCATCGCCAGAATATCCCGCCAGAAGTACAGGCAAACCGCGATCAGCGTACCGACGTGCAGCATGGTATCCAGCAAAAGCCCCGGGCTTTGTATGCCCAGCAGGCGTTCAAACAGCGCCAGATGGCCCGACGAGCTTATCGGCAAAAACTCGCATAGCCCCTGTACGAGCCCTAGTACGATCGCTTCCCAAACGGACATGGCGAAACCTCCCTTGACGTTCCCTGTTTCCTATGCAAAACTGAGTTGCAATAGTATAGCATGGAATGAGGGATCGGCGATAGGACTGTACGATGCCGCCAAGGAAATGGTGGAGCGGACGCACGTCAAGGCGCAAATGCTGGTGGCGCGCGGCACCACGCAGAGGGTGTTTGTGCTGTATTTGGAGCGGCTGCTTGGGCTCATTGACGGGGCGCTTGCCCTTTTATACGGCCAGGAGCCTACGCCCTCGGCGATTCTGACCCGTAGTGCGCTCGAGTGCTATGTGGATATTGTTAATTTATCGCGCGACGGGGATGATTATTTGCTCGTTCTCAAGGCGATGCTGCTGGAGAACCGATCCTCGATCTTTCACTTCAAAACCGCCGAGCTCTACGATCATTTTGTCGAAGATTTGGGTGAGGGCGGCGCGATAAAGATGGGCAAGCGAATCGCCGAACAGTTTAAGGGAACCCTTAAAAAAGCTTCCGACCGCTACCCGATTTTGCGCTACCAGGCGCGCAATCTGACGGTTTTGAACCGCTTTCGCATCGCGGATATGGAAAACCGCTATCACGCCGCCTATACCTGGCTTTCCATGCTGGCGCATAATGCGCTGGAACCCTTGCTCATTGATGACGGCATGCGCCGCGCCGGAGAGGGCGCGGATGTGGCGCAGGACGGCGTGGAGCAGGCGGCGGTTTTGCATATCATTATGGAAATGCTGGTGGATACCCTCAAATGCATCGAAACGCTCTTTGGCAAGGATGAGGCGTTTACCCGCCAGTTTCTCGCGCTGCTGGAGCAGGTGCCGCAAGCATAAGACCGCCCCGCGCAAGATGCGCAGGGCGGAGATGGATGTCGAACGACGGACCTGGGCAGGGCGGTTACGACTTGGAGAAATCCACGCCGGCGCTTGCATACCCTAGGAAGGTATGGCCCAAGTCGCCATCGCCATGCGCGCTGCCGCTGAATACCAGCAGCAGGCGAGTGCCCGCGGAGATCGGGATATTCAGGTTCGAGGTAACCCCCGACACGTTCTGGCCAATCGTAACGATGCCGGATATCGAGGGAAGCGTTACGGAAGCGCCGGGTACGATGCTGAAGAAGTTATCCGGCGCGGCGGACTGATACAGCTGCGCCTTGATCGTAAAGGTAGAATTCTGCAAGTTCAAGAACAGCACGGAGCTGAAATACGCGGCGATAGCGTTGATCGTGCAATCCCTCGGCACGGAGAACGCGAAGTTATTCAAAAGGCCCAAAGCGCCGGTCAGATCGATGTTGGGATCCAGGACATTGATGACCGACGAGCTATTGCCAAAGCCGATGAACGCGGGTATAGCCGTAGATCCCAAGTGATCCGTGGAAACCGCCACAGGATCGCCTGAGGAATAGGGGACGAAGGCGCCTGCGAGCGCGACGCCGGTAGCACCCGTTGCACCGGTGGCGCCGGTAGCGCCCGTGGGACCAACAGCGCCGTCCGCGCCGGTGGGGCCGGTGGCTCCGGTAGCGCCAACAGCGCCGTCCGCGCCGGTGGGACCCGTGGGGCCTGCAGCGCCGTCAGCGCCGGTGGCGCCTGTCGCGCCTACAGCGCCGTCAGCGCCGGTGGGGCCGGTAGCGCCTGTCGCGCCAACAGTGCCGTCAGCGCCGGTGGGGCCGGTAGCGCCCGTGGGACCAACAGCGCCGTCCGCGCCGGTGGGACCCGTGGGGCCTACAGCGCCGTCCGCGCCGGTGGCGCCTGTCGCGCCTACAGCGCCGTCAGCGCCGGTGGGGCCGGTGGCGCCTGTCGCGCCTACAGCGCCGTCAGCGCCGGTGGGGCCGGTGGCGCCTGTCGCGCCTACAGCGCCGTCAGCGCCGGTGGGGCCGGTGGCGCCTGTCGCGCCTACAGCGCCGTCAGCGCC